>CAXUHF010000139.1:12202-13700 GCA_964250765.1 uncultured Ktedonobacteraceae bacterium
GCCTTCGCAAGTCCTTCAGCATAATAGCGCATACTCTGCGGATTACCAGTATAACCATGTGATACGAGAACGCCTGTTTTGCCGTTCTCCGCGTAAAACGGCTCTGCCCCAGGAAGTACATTGGTCTCGCTCATTACAGAATCTCCTTTGACGATGTTTGGCTTATTGATAGAGGTTGGTTCCTATTATACCGCAAATGAAACTTGCTATGCTGTCTCTTGTTGCGTCTAGCAGATGCTTCGTGTAAGATAGGGGTTATTGAACATTCGTAGGATACGACTATGTGATGTAACGAACGAGGCAGAACACGAACCACCGTAGGGATCTAATTCTATTACACCCTTTTGGCGATCACCAATGTGGGAGGGATGTTGAAAATGTCTCACTAATCCTGTCAACACTGTAGAATGCTAATAGGGTGTAATAGAATTAGACCCCTACGAGCGTTCCGTATCCATATGAATTATGTTACACCGGATGATTTTGTCCCTACATAAGAAAGATGAAGAAAATACATATGGAAACAATTTCACTCGAATTTCTTTCTGACACAAAGGAACACCTTAAAACGCTGGAGCAGCAACTGAAACATATTCATGGTGTGCATGTCGATCTAGTCGAAGCCCGCGATACGACAGCACCCGCGCTTGTAGGTGTCGGTATTAATGGAAGTGTGCCAGAAGCCGCCCAGAACGTCGCACAAACACTGTACGGTTTTTTGCGTGAGGAGCAGAGCGCGCATGGTCAAAAGAAAATTTATCTCGTCACCATTGAAGGGAACCGCGTAGATATAGAAAATTTGCCCGTTGAGGATATCTATAAGATCATTACGACGGCCCAGGAAGGGCAATAGTGAGCAACGATGCAAACAGAACAAGAGCAGTTCGCGGCCCAACTACGTGAGGTTCCTATCACATTCCACAAGGTGTTGCGAACGGACGATGATCGTGCTATTCGTCGTCGTCCTGCATCAGGAGAATGGTCTGCGATAGAGATACTTGGGCATATGATAGACAAGATGTATTATGCATCTCAGCGAGTGGAGCGTGTTCTAAATGAAGACCGTCCACTCCTACTTGCCTACGATCAAGATGCGGAAGTGCGTAAACACAATTATCAGGACGCTGACCCCATCGCATTACAAAAAGCTTTGCAGCAGCAGTGTGAGCAATTCGCAACGCTTGTAGCTTCGATACCCTCTGCCGCTATGTCACGTGAGGGGGTTCATTCGGAACGTGGAATTATGACGTTGCAACAATGTATTGAGGCACCTCTCAACTCAGCAATGGAGCATCTTCAGCAACTACATGCTGCTCAAGCGGTTCAGTAGAGGTAGCAATTATGAAGATTAACAAATTACTTTGGTAATCCCACGGACGCTCACAAGGGGTTCCCCTACTATACTACGCTCGTATGGGCTACGTCCACCATCTATAGTAGGGGAACAGGGCTTTCCAATTCTCCCCAAGGAGGTGAAAAAGAAGAGATTTTCTTGTAG
>CAXUHF010000140.1:0-1745 GCA_964250765.1 uncultured Ktedonobacteraceae bacterium
AACAGGGTGTAATAGAATTAGACCCCTACAAGGTTCGTCAAGGCCATGATGTGATATACTATATGGGAAAACTCTATTCTCACGCATATAACTTTACTCAAAACGCAACGTAGATAACAATTGGAAGATACTATCAGACTATTCTAATAATAAGAAGATAATGTAATAAACGAAAAGCGGAGGAAACGGAACAGATATGGACGCACGCTTTTATAACTCAGATGAAATAGATATTGAACGGCTCTCACAGGACCTGATGAACGTCTATACGGCACAGGGCTATCAGACGCAGCAGATCGGCACCAAAGATCAGATGCTGGTACAGATCAAGAAGGGTGGCGATCTGGAAGCCCTCGTTGGTCTACAAGCTGCTCTATCACTGACAATTCAGCGTACAGGTGGCGGCACGCTTGCCATGATTGGGCAGCAAAAATGGTTAGATAAAGCGGCTGTCGGTGCAGTAGGCATTATCGGTTTTGCTGTCTTGTGGCCTCTTGCACTTACGGCGGGTGCGGGAGCGTTGCGTCAGGCTAGTTTGGGTAATCAGGTTCTCAACGTCGTTGATGGTCTTGTACGTCAGCAACGTCCAAATGTACAGGCGGGTCCCGTTCCTGCGCAGTTCATGCCACAAGCACAACAACAGTGGGGTGCTCCCCCTGCGCAACAGGTGCCTTACTACACACCGCCAGCACAACAGCAACCGCAGACGCCGCCGATGTATACACCACCGCAACCATCAGTACAACCAATGCAAGCAGCACAACCTGCCGCACCCACACAATTGCGTTGTCAGTACTGTAATACGCCCTACGAAGCTGGCGACACCTTCTGCACAGGTTGTGGACGTTCGTTGACACCTGCGAAAGTGTACTGCGCCAACTGCCATGCGGAAATCAAACCCGGTATGTCATTCTGCGCGAATTGTGGTTCATCAACATTTGAGCAAACGGTAAAACCTGCTGGTAATGCGGCACCACAACAACCTGCGCGCTCTGCTGCTCCCGCGTATACACCACCGTCAGCACCGCCTGTACAACCAAAACCGGTGGTACCTGTGTATACACCGCCAGCGACACCACCAACACCACCAGTACAGCGTGTGGAGCAATCCTATGTACCACCAGTACAGCCGAGGCCACAGCCAGCACCGGAACCATTGTATGTACCACCTGTGACGCAAAATCCGGCGGTGCAGCCACAACCAAAAGTGACAATGGTGCCATCAACACAACAGGATGCACCCGTTGCGCCGCCACAACCAAGGCCGCAACCACAGTATTACATACCGTCAAATCAGCAAACGTCAGCACAACAACAAGCCGCAGCATCGGAGCCAACAATTGTTAATCAGCCCGCTCAAGGACAACAAGCTATTGATACCACTGTACCGTGGGGCGTTCTCACCTTTGCAGACGGCGAGCAGGTATCACTAACAGGCGCGAGTGCGCTCGTTGGACGCTATGACCATGACTTAGGCGGCGAAAAGCCAGCCGTTGACCTGAGCGATCAACAGGGGGCCGACACAACTTCACGCGTGCATGCCGTGTTTGAACACGCCAGCAACGTCTATACACTGACCGACCTGAATAGCACCAACTCGACCCGTATCAACAACACTCGACTCGATCCCGACAAAGCTACACCTCTCAATGATGGCGATACGATTTTGTTTGGCAAGGTTAGTTGCACATTTAAGAAATTATAAATGTCAGGTATGAATGATGCAATAGTGCTGGGGGGGCGGC
>CAXUHF010000140.1:1755-5793 GCA_964250765.1 uncultured Ktedonobacteraceae bacterium
TTGCTGCGTCCAGGCAGCCAGCACTATTGCATCATTCATACCTGACATTAAGGTACCAGGAATGATTCAAACAGAAACAAAAATTAAAAATACGAAAACGGACCTGCTTTCATTAACACTACCGCAACTACAGGAATGGTTGGTTGAGCGTGGCGAGGCATCGTTTCGCGCGAAACAGATATATAGTTGGCTCTTTCAGCATCTCGTGACCGACTTTTCGCAGATGACCAATATTCCACTGGCACTACGCACACGTTTGACGGAAGAGGCAAATATTGGGCCTATGATTGTGCGAAGTGAGCAGCATTCAAAAGATGATCGCACTCGAAAAATTCTACTCGAACTCGCCGATGGTAAGCTTGTCGAGTCGGTTTTAATGCTCTACCCACCTGTTGGTGAGAGTAGTCCACGAGCTACCGTCTGTGTCTCTAGTCAGGCAGGGTGTGCATATGGTTGTACATTTTGTGCAACGGGACAGATGGGCTTTGACCGTCATCTCAGTTCGGGTGAAATCGTGGCACAAGTGTTATACTTTGCCCGTCAATTGCGCGATGCGCCGTGGCAAGCGGCAGGTTTACCCGGAAGTACGCCAATCGACCACATCACAAACATTGTCTTGATGGGGATGGGCGAACCATTGCACAACTATGACAATGTGTTACAAGCTCTACGTATTCTTAATAGCGCGGTTGGCTTTAATTTGGGGGCGCGGCACATGACCGTCTCCACGGTTGGACTTGTACCCGCCATTCGGAAGTTGAGCCAGGAGCAGTTGCAGGTCAACCTCGCCATTTCGCTTCATGCTCCGACTGATGAATTGCGTAGCCAGACCATGCCAATTAATCGTAAATATCCTCTACATGAATTGCTTGATGCATGTAAGAAGTATATTGCTGCTACGAAGCGACAAGTAACGTTTGAGTACGTCCTGTTAGCGGGCGTGAACGATACATTTACGCATGCGCAACAACTTGCCGACCTGCTAGCACCACTCAAGCAGTTCGCGCATGTCAACTGTATACCTGTCAACGCCACCTCCGCTAGCTTCCGCACGCCTGGACCGGAGTCCATTCGTGCCTTCCGCAACGCCCTCTACGAGCGAGGTATTAGTAATAGTGTGCGTGCTGAACGTGGTGATGACATCGCTGCCGCCTGTGGACAGCTCCGCACTCGCTTCGAGGCTCGCCGCCAACTTCCTACCGTTCAGGCATAAAAAATCCTGTGTAGGGGCACAATTGATTGCGCCCCTACACAGGATTTTTTATGCCTGAACAAACTATCTTTCTTTTGGTAGTTTGTTCATGGTGCGCATACAGCGCGTACAGATATTCACAGTTTTATGCGACCCGTTTATCTCAATACGACGACGCTGCACATTCAAGATGAAGCGACGACGTGTGCGGTGCTGCGAGTGTGGTACATTGTTGCCATACATTGGCTTGCGCTCGCAAATGTCACAACGACCTGCTGCCATTTTACTAATCCTCTCTAAAACTTACTATATCTTGCATCTGAATATAGCATTAGGGCACCCGCAAGGGGATGCCCCTCCCATAGACGGAACGTTTTCTTTCAGTGTCTTGTCGTATGGGAGGGGCATCCCCAACCGCATTCGGGGAATGATAAAGGTAGCGGGTGCCCTAGTTTCCATATCACGCAGACGTTTCTGCATCGCTCCGCACGTTTTACTTGACTATCAGCAGGGCCTGTGGTATTTTCAATCTCAGATAAAAGAACCCAACATTATGCCAATACCTATGACCCAATACACATTCTATCTCGTTGTGCGAGTATAACGCATATTGGGCAATTTGGCAAGAGTCTATAGAAGTTGAGAAGATATGTCCATGCCAAAGTCGTCTGCCCTTCAGCCTCAAGTACGTCCTCTAGGGAAAATAGAGGTTCTTCCAAACGCCATTCACAGCATCGCTGCACAAGCGATATGCGAGTGCTATGGTGTTGTGGGCATTGCATCGCCACGGTTACGCAATGGACAGGCGGTCCTTTTGACTGATGAGCAGAGCAATCAGGGCGTACAAGTGCGTCTGGTAAATGACCAGATCATTCTTGAGATATATGTTGTACTAGAATATGGGCTACGCATATCAGAGATCGCGCGTAACATCATGAGTAGTGTCAAATATTCGACGGAAAAGATGTTAGGCATGCCGGTTGCCCAGGTCAATGTCAACGTGCAGGGCTTACGGCAGGAAAAGAAATAATACAGGGAGTCATCATGCAGGAACAATCAGCACGCGCCATACTACGACAACGACCTCGGCGCATCAGCGTCTTTGACGGTCAGGACCTCAAAAAGGCCATCGTAGCTGGTGCTGCATGGTTAGAAGAACACCGTGAGGTTATCAACGCTCTCAATGTGTTTCCCGTGCCGGACGGTGATACCGGCTCAAATATGTCCGCGACGATGCAGGCAGCCGTGCGCGATATCAAGACCAGCACCGAATCGCTTGCGGGCGTTGTTGCTGCCAAGATCGCGCATGGGGCATTGCTTGGGGCGCGTGGTAACTCCGGCGTTATTCTCTCGCAAATTCTGCGTGGGCTTGCACAAGGACTCGACAAAAAAGGTACATTTAGTGCAAGCGATTTAGCCAACGCCTTCCAGGAAGCCTCGCGTCTCGCTTATCGAGCGGTAATCAAACCTGTCGAGGGCACCATCCTTACCGTTGTGCGCGAAACGGCGGAGGCTGCTAAACAGAGTGCGGACCGTGGGGACGACCTTGTTGGCTTGATGCAAGAGGTGGTTATCGCCGCGCGTCAGTCCGTCGCACGCACACCTGATCTCCTGCCAACCCTAAAGCAAGCAGGTGTTGTTGACTCCGGTGGGCAAGGCTTTTGTACTATCTTAGAGGGTATCTGGCGCTATATCCGTGGCGAATCCGGCGCGACTCTTACTCTACCTGAAGCCCCTGTACAGGTGCAACAGGCCGAGACGCATCAGAAGAAGGGACGCGTCACCGTTGAGGAGGAATTTGGTTATGAGGTCGTTTTCCTGCTCTACGGTGAAAAGCTTGACGTAGAAAGTATTCGTCAGACTATTATCGACATGGGTGGCGTCTCAACCGTTGTCGCGGGCGATGAAAAGTTGCTCAAGGTTCATACGCATACGGCAACGCCAGGACAAATTCTCGATTACGGCGTCAGCCTCGGAAGTCTAATGGACATTAATATCGAGAACCTGCAAGCGCAAAGTCTTACTTATGCAGCAGCAAGCGAGGCTGAGCACGCCAATGATGCACTTGAAGAGACACTGCATATCGCAACCGTCGCCGTTGTCTCTGGCGCAGGCTTTGAACATGTTTATCGGGAATTGGGCGTCAACGTTATCGTGTCCGGTGGGCAGACGATGAATCCAAGCATTGAAGAACTCCTTGCGGCTGTCGAGGCTGCCCCTGCCGACAAAGTGATCATTCTGCCCAACAATGGGAATGTCATCCTCAGTGCTCAACAAGTCGTGAGCTTGACGAAAAAAGAGGTCTTTGTTGTGCGAAGCGATACGCTACCACAGGGTATTGCAGCACTCTTGAGCTTCAATTATGACGCCGACTTTCAGGAAAACTGTCAGGCTATGAGTGAGGCGACACAGCACATTCAAACGGCGGAAATCACGACTGCCGTGCGTACAGTGCAAATCGGGGGCGTACGTGTACGCGAAGGCGACTACATTGGATTGATTAATGGCAATCTGACTGTCGCAGGTCAGCAGATAGAGCGTGTTGTGCAGGATACTCTGGAGCGTATGGGCATCGACCAATACGAGATATTGACACTCTACTATGGTGAAGACATAACCGCAGACGTGGCGCAGCAAACCGCGCAACGTATCAAGCAACACTATTCGCATCTCGAAATCGAAGTAGTCAACGGTGGACAACCGTATTATGCCTACATCGTTTCCGTGGAATGATATAAATGTCGTCTATACCTTCTGTATCCTGTACGGGTCTGCTTCAGCACACCCTTTTGTCACACACAAATGTCGGCGGCGAAAGGGTGTGCTGTAGCAGACCTGTACAGGGG
>CAXUHF010000140.1:5803-13679 GCA_964250765.1 uncultured Ktedonobacteraceae bacterium
ACCATGCCCCGTACAGGGGTAGGGATATATATTATTAGAGGAGATTTGAGGTCATGGCTGTTCGCATTCTTACAGACAGCACAGCAGATATGCCGCCAGCGTTGGCGGAGTCGCTTGGAATCACAGTTGTTCCGCTCACGGTGTTCTTTGGCGAAGAGGCATACCTTGATGGCATAGACATGGATACAGCAACATTCTTTCGTAGACTTGCAACGAGCAAAGTGTTGCCTCGGACCTCGCAACCCTCGCCTGGATCGTTTCAAGAAGCATTCATTCGTCTGATTCAAGAGGGCGCCGATGGTATCGTTGCTATTCTCCTTTCATCAAAGTTAAGCGGGACGTACCAGTCAGCGTGTACTGCGTGTGACTCGTTGTCGGAAGAGTATAAACATGTCCCGATTGAAATTCTCGACTCAGAGAGTGTCAGTGTGGGTACTGCCTATACGGTCATGCAAGCGGCAGAGGAGGCGAAGCAAGGCACACCAATCGAAATTATTAAAGCACATGCTCTTGACCGTCTGGCAAGAACGCGTATTCTGTTCGCACTGGACACACTTGAATATCTTAGCAAAGGTGGACGTATCGGGGGAGCGTCGGCATTAGTTGGCAACATTCTCAGCATCAAACCAATTCTCTCGTTTAAGGATGGTCTTATTGTGCCAATAGAGCGACCACGGACGCGTACAAAAGCCTTCGCACGTATCGCACAACTTGTAACAGATGTCGGACCGCTTGAAAGTGCTACGATTGTAGAATCCGATGCGGAAGTCGGACAACAACTCGCCGATGCTCTCAAACCTGTATACAAGGGAGACCTGCCACGCTACAACTTTGGGGCCGTTATCGGTACCTATAGCGGCCCTCATGTCGCTGGCGTAGCATTTGTCACTGCAAAGAAATAAATGTAGGGACCGATTTATCGCGTCCTCGTGGCAATCAACCACCGCCGAGGACGCGATAAATCGGTCCCTACATTTATTCAAGACTCCCCTTTAACTTAGAAATACATAAAATGTTCCATCATTTGCTTAGAATCTCTCGCTGATGAGTCTATAAATCATAAAATTCCTTGAAATTTCTTTCAATACGTGCTATAGAATAATCGTGACAATAATGATACGTATGATAGTGTTTTACAGTAGTCGCTTTTCATGATAATACGTATAGCACTACAAAATAGTATCTTATATGTCAAAACATGGCATTGGAACATCAAACCTCTGGCAAAGATGAACCGTTTTTGTAGTTCGTTGTATACGTCGTTATAGGACTAAGTAGCGTCCTAACTTGGTGCAGTAGTTCCTAAACGAGCAGATGGAGTACGTTCACTCATGAAGAAAACACCTGACGAGATGTCTCAAGACTCCTCAAATGTTCAGCCAACAGAGTCGTCAGCTGGCTGGTCACGCCGATCACTCATTAAAAAAGGGACGGTAGCAGGCATCGCTGCTACTGCTGGCATTGCCGCTTATCAGTTAGCTGGGGCAAATGTCGAAGTAGCTCAGGCACATGGTAACTCTAAGTGTTTAGACTCGGTTCAGACGATCATAACAGTCGCGCGAACGGCAGAAAGATTGGCTGTGACCTTTGTAAGCAACGGCATCAAACACGCTGCGCAACTTGGGTTGAGTGGTGCCGTTCTTGAAAATGTCAAAGCAGTTGCTATCGAAGAGCAGATTCACGAATACTACCTGAGAGATCAAGGGGCCGGCGTACTTGCCAGTGAATTTAGCTTTCCCTATGGCCCGAAAACGTTTGAGGACCTCCCAACATTTCTGAAGACGTTGGCAGAAATAGGAGGAGTTTTCGATACAGCTTATCTAGCCGCAACGAAAGAGTTCGCACAGTTGGGGCGACCAGACCTGGCACAGGTCGCGGCACAGGTTGCGTGGGTTGAAGGCGAGCATTTAGCTTTGGGACGCCAAATCGGTATAAACGCTGGACTTATTGCTCCTCCTGCCAATAACTGGGCCTTTGCTCCTGTGCTAGTACCATCGGTTGGTGCGCTTCCCGCACTCGCAAAGAAAGAAGGCTATCTCAGCCCCAGAAAAGGCAACAGCTATGCCTATAACCCAATAAGCACCGCCGATCCTGGCATCATCTATCGGTTGCCTTATGCAGTACCTTGCGAATAGTAAATATATAACGGACGCCTCTCATAAGGGGCAATACCGCTACAATAAACCTGACTGTGTTGGAGTCAGTTCTCAACTCCAACACAGTCAGGTTTATTGTAGTCGTACCACTACAATTAAATGTATCTAGTTGCTTATAGCCTAGACTTTTGTTACAATGACGATACAACGTCTGTAAGGGTCTGATGTATCGCACCCTGAGCTGGTGAGTTGAAAGGTACGGTAGCAGCCTGTGTCAAAAGTTTATGCAGTCGCTAATCAAAAGGGCGGCGTCGGAAAAACCACTACCTCTATTAATCTTGCTACGTATCTCGCGGCAGCGGGACGCAGAGTATTGCTCGTTGATATGGACCCACAAGCCAATACCTCTAGCGGTATTGGTGCCGCCAAGAATAAAAAAGAATATACTATGTATGACTTAATGGTAGGAGAGCAAGAAGAGGTTTCTATTTTTGATGTGATTGTGCCCTCGCCACGACGCGAACTCGTCGTCGCACCCTGTACTGTCGATCTTGCAGGTGCGGAGATGGAACTGGTCGGGGCATTGGCACGTGAGTATCGACTACGACAAGCTCTTGAGCCAATTCGTAATCGCTGTGACTACATTATCATCGACTGTCCACCCTCGCTTGGTCTCCTTACAATTAATGCACTTGTCGCGGCAGATGCACTTATCATTCCTATACAATGTGAATATCTAGCACTGGAAGGGCTAAGCCAGTTGCTGAATACCGTCAACATTGTGAAGAGTAAGCTCAATCCAGACCTCTATATCGCTGGTGTCGTTATGACCATGTTCGATCCACGTACACGCCTTGCCAGCGATATCGTGCGAGAGGTACGCAACCACTTTCCAAATGAGGCATTCCAGACGATTATTAATCGTAACGTCCGTTTGAGCGAGGCACCCAGTTTCGGGCAGGCTATTCTGGACTATGACCCGACCTCGCCCGGTGCTCTGGCCTATCGTTCACTCGCTGAGGAGGTAATGGCCCGTGGCTAAGCAAAAATTCGGTCTGGGTCGTGGTCTGGATGCATTGATTACGGGTGCGTCTGAGGTTATGGCATCTCAGCAATCAACACAAAATGGTGAGACAGTCAATACACTACACACGCCCATCGATAGCATCATTCCCAATCCGCGTCAACCGCGTCGCATCTTTCGTGAGGACGACCCGAAGCTGCTTGAATTGAGTGCATCCATCAAAGAACATGGCCTGATACAACCTATCATTGTGACACGCCTTGATACACTCGCGGCAGCAAGTGGAGAGGAACCAAAGAAAGATACCGGTTCCTGGTTTCATGAAGATGAGCAGACAGCCTCCATACAGGATTCGACTAATTCACTACAAGGTGTTCTTTATCAGATTATCGCAGGCGAGCGACGCTGGCGTGCCTCGCGTCTCGCTGGCCTGAGCAAAGTGCCCGTGGTTATCAAAGAAGTAACGCCGCAACAGATGCTTGAGATGGCGTTAATCGAAAATATTCAACGTGCCGATTTGAATCCGATTGAAGAGGCTTTGGCCTATCAAGCATTAATACAAGACTTTGGCCTGACACAAGAGCAGGTAGCGCGGCAGGTTGGCAAAGACCGCTCAACCATCACCAATTCTGTACGCCTTCTGCAACTCGCTCCGAAAGTGCGTGACGCGCTCATTAATCAGCCCGAAAACTTCAGTGAAGGCCATGCACGTGCCCTGATTGGTATTGCCCGTGAAGAGGATCAGATTACAGCAATGGGTAAGATTATCGCCCTCAAACTCAACGTGCGGCAAGCAGAAGAGCTAGCTGCCAGCATCAAGGGCAAAGAGGACGTGAACGCCGTCATCGAGCGTATGACGACGCCACAACCCCGACCCGCCGAGGTACAAGAACTAGAAACACATTTCCGCGATGCCCTCATGGTAAAGGTTGACCTCAAGAAGAATGCGAAGGGTAAGGGGACACTAGTCCTACATTTCAACGATCAAGACGAGCTTGAGCGTTTATATAGCAAGTTGGTAAAACAGCGCGAAGCGTAGGAGGTAGTGAGAGGAGTAATCATGACCACACCAGAAACAACAGAGAGTTCGTTTGCGAGAGTTCGCCGTAAGCTTGTGGTGGCACGCATTGAACTGATGGGGCAACTTGCGAAGTTTAGTCAGGACGAATTGAATCAAAATCCTATAGAAGGCGAATGGTCGCCGCTACAGATAGCACATCATGTCTATATTACTGAGGGCCTAGCGTTAGAGCAAATTTCTCGTGTGCAAAACGAAGACAATCCTTTTATTCCCGATATTAGCTCAGACTCACCGCAGCAGCATCTCGAATCAGCAGAAGCTCCCGCCTCGCTCGAAGCAATTCTTACAGGCATGGCAGCGCGCCGCGAAGAGCTATTTGAGTATCTTTCTACTTTGCCTGAAGATGGCTGGAATCGCCCATTGCATCATGCTGAATGGGGCAATCTCAAACTCTATCAATTCGTGAATGTGCTATATATCCATGACCAGCAACATACAAAACAATTAGAGAAGATAAAAGATGCGCTAGCATAAAAGAATACATGTAGTAGGGGTGCAATCAATTGCGCTCCTACACTTCCATAATGTTTAATCCTATCAATGATGCCAGCAATGCCCCGTGTTCGTCCAACGATACGTCTATTGCGCTCAATGACCCTGTGTCAACGCGCAATTGCCATTGATTGCGAAGTGGCATACCTAAAAGTGAACAGAGTAAACCACGCAATATACCTCCATGACTGACAAGTACAATCTCGCCATCATGCTCTCGTTGCACAATCTCACGTAAAGCGGGCATGACGCGTTGCAATACCTCTATAAGCGTCTCGCCTCGTGGAGGGGCGATGTGTTCGGGATTCGTGAAGAAGCCAAGCTGTTCATGAAATAAGGTCGCAATCTCATCATAAGTGAGGCCCTCCCATGCGCCAAAATGTATTTCGCGCCATGTGGGAGAGACGATGACACTAGGAGGTGTGGAGAGCAGGGAGACCGCAAGGGTCTCCCCTACATCTACCGTTTCCCTATGTGTAGGGGAGACCCTTGCGGTCTCCCTACCCTTCCTGGATGTAATCTTCTTCGCAAGAATCTCGGCTGTCTCTCTTGCTCTGCTCAAGTCGCTACTGTAGATAGTAGTAATTGGTCGGTGTTGTAAATACAAGGCCAGCTTACGCGCTTGTCTACGTCCAAGCGTCGAGAGAGGAATATCTGTATGACCGCAAAAACGTCCTTGCTCATTCCACGCTGTTTGTCCATGTCGTACCAGCCAGATACGTTGTACACCTCGGAGTAGGGAAGGGCGATTATTCAATGAGCATCGCGTCCCCAAAGCTAAAGAAGCGATAGCGTTCACGGATTGCCTCTTGATACGCTTGCTCCATCAGGTCCTTGCCCATGAAGGCACTGACGAGCAAGAGCAGGGTTGAGCGCGGCAAGTGGAAATTTGTAATCATAGCGTCCACCGCCATAAAAGAGTAACCAGGAGTAATAAACAGACGTGTACTGCCCTTATAAGGTTCGATACGTCCACTGTGTATATTAGCAACGCTTTCTAGTACGCGTACCGATGTGGTACCAACAGCAATTACACGCCCACCCCGCGCTTTTGTCTCGTTGATACGATGCGCCGTTTCCGCGTCTAGCTCGATCTCTTCGCTATGTATCTTATGCTCGCTATAGTCCTCTACCTCAACAGGACGAAATGTATCAAGTCCGACGTGCAACGTGACAAAGCCTACCTGTACTCCTTGCTGCTGCAACGATGTCAGAAGTTGTGATGTAAAGTGTAGTCCTGCGGTAGGAGCGGCAGCAGAACCAGTGATGCGCGAGTATACCGTTTGATAGCGTTCTGGATCGGCGAGTGTCTCGTGTATGTATGGTGGAAGCGGCATGTGTCCTAACTGGTCGATCATCTGGCGCACATTGACCATGTTATGTACGCCATAGGGGTCTTTCTCTGCCGTGTGTTCTTGCCCCACAACGGAGAGACGCACAATACGTCCTCCTGCCTCGGTATGGGCCATCACTTCTGCTTGTAACCATTCACTTTTGCCTGTTCCGTTGTCAAAAATGATATAATTCCCTAAGCGCAGACGACGACCAGGACGCACCAACGCTTCCCAGTAATCCATACCAAGATCGGGTCGTTCGGATAACAGAAGCACTTCGACAGCACCCCCGGTTTCGGCTCGATGTCCTAAAAGGCGCGCCGGAATCACGCGACTATGATTGGCAATCAGCAGATCACCAGGACGCAGATACTCACCAATGTTCCGAAAGTGTCGATGTGTCAGAGTTCCAGTCGCACGTTGCACGACAAGGAGACGTGAGGCATCGCGTGGCTCAATTGGCGTTTGCGCGATTAGCTCTGGTGGCAGAGCGTAATCGAAATCGCTCATTCTCATGCTACCCTCACGCTGTCCACAAACTTGGTCCACTCTCTACATTTGGTGGTGTTAGACCAAGATGTTGATAGGCCGCACGCATAGCGACACGTCCACGCGGTGTACGCGAGATGAAGCCGAGTTGCAACAGGTATGGCTCGTACACGTCTTCAATCGTGTTTGAGTCTTCGCTAGTACTTGCCGCTAGCGTGTCCAAACCAACAGGTCCACCATTGAACTTTTGGATGATGGTAAGTAACATATTACGGTCGGTCTGGTCAAGTCCGATCTCGTCAACCTCCATCGCATCCAGAGCCGCTTTTGATACCTCTCTTGTAATCACACCGTTGGCACGCACCTGTGCATAGTCGCGCACACGTTTAAGGAGACGGTTGACGATACGCGGAGTGCCTCGTGCTCGGCCCGCGATCTCTTCTATACCATCCTTCTCGGCTGGCACCTTCAGAATACGTGCTGAACGCGTCACAATCTCTTCAAGCGCGTCCTTATCGTAGTATTCCATACGATAAATCGCACCGAAGCGGTCACGTAGGGGAGCGGTAAGCGCGCCAACACGCGTGGTAGCACCAACAACGGTGAAATTTGGTAGGGGCAGACGCAGTGCCTTCGCGCTTGGCCCCTTGCCAATCATTACGTCGAGTGCGAAGTCTTCCATTGCGGAGTATAACCGTTCCTCAACAGCACGTGCGAGACGGTGTATTTCGTCGATGAAAAGCACCTCTCCGGGCTGTAACGCGGTCAAAATAGAGGCAAGATCGCCCGCATGCTCAATCGCGGGACCAGATGTGGTTTTCATGCTCACACCCATCTCAACTGCGATAATATTGCATAGCGTCGTCTTGCCCAATCCGGGCGGTCCGTAGAGCAAGACATGATCGACAGATTCTTTGCGTCGTCGTGCCGCCTCTAGCAAGATGCTCAGGTTTTCTTTAATCTTTTCCTGCCCAATGTATTCCGCCAGACGATGAGGACGTAGACTACCTTCAATAATCTGTTCCTCTTCGGTCATGTTGGGTGAAACAAGGCGGTCACTCATAACTCACTCCAAATGAAACTAGTGTTCTATTTTCTATTAGTTTCATTATACCAGAGTCCTTTGTGTGCGTCGAGGGGAGTCTTTATTAATTTACCATCTCATGAAATTCCACAAGAGAATGCACTGATTTCTGAAAGAACGCGAACCGTAGGGATCTAATTCTATTACACCCTTTTAGCAATTGAGAATGTTCGAGAACGTATGCAACGCTTCATCAAATCCTCCAACATAGTAATACGCCAAGAGGGTGTAATAGAATTAGACCCCATACGCATCAAGCTAAGAATGGTTGAGCTT
>CAXUHF010000141.1:0-3929 GCA_964250765.1 uncultured Ktedonobacteraceae bacterium
CCCCCCCCCCCCCCCCCCCCCCCCCCCCCCCCCCCCCCCCCCGCTACTCGATATTTTATTGGTAATCGTAGAAACCCTTCCCACTTTTACGACCATACATTCCTGAGATAACCATGCGTCGCAGCAGTGGCGGTGGCGCATAAAGCGGGTCTTTGTATTCTTCGTAGATCGCTTCCGCAGCCCACATTGTTGTATCGAGTCCCACATAGTCAAGCAACGTGAATGGACCCATAGGATACCCACAGCCAAGCTTCATCGCGGCATCTATATCATCGCGTGTTGCCATACCATTTTCTAGCATACGAATTGCGGCTAGTAAGTAGGGAATCAACAGAAAGTTAACAATAAACCCTGCTGTATCCTTCGCTAGAACGGGCGTTTTACCAAGTGAAACCGCAAATTGCTTCACCGTTTCAATCGTGTCAGATGAGGTGGATATAGTTTGGACGACTTCGACCAGTTTCATTACGGGAGCTGGATTGAAGAAGTGCAGGCCGCATATTTTGTCCTGTCGCTTCGTCACTGCACCCATTTGTGTAATGTTCAACGACGATGTGTTGCTTAATAGAAGCGCATCAGGTTTTAGTACATGGTCAAGTGCAGGGAAGAGACGCAGCTTTTCCTCCATGTTCTCAATCACCGCTTCTATCACAACATCACACTCGGCGAAGTCGGCAATATCAAGTGTGCCGCGAATACGGGCACGATTTTCGTCTACTTGCCCTTGTGTGAGTTTACCCTTGCTTGCCATCGTACTCCACGCATCATAAATACGAGCGAGACCTTTCTCAAGAAACTGTTCATTAATCTCGCGCACTACCACTTCATACCCAGATTGCGCACACGTTTGCGCAATACCCGCTCCCATCAGACCTGCTCCAACAACACCTACTTTTTGAATTATCATACTCTGTTGTTTCCTTCCAGAATGGGTTCCTAAAAAAGAGGTATTCATTTGATTTCAAATATTGTAGCACATGCAAAAGGGCTGTGCTGCAAAAAAATACGAGTGCACTCGATCACTTCATCAAAAAACAGAGTAGCACCTTACCCCTCTTGACATAGAGTGCACTCTAGGATGTATGCTGTTGTCAGTAGTCAATAGTCAGGAGGGAATTAATGGATGACAGTCTCACCATCCAACACGTCGCGCAAAGAACTGGCCTCAGTATCCATACATTGCGCTATTACGAACATATAGGTCTCCTCATTTCTGTTCATCGCTTGCCAAATGGACATAGACGCTACGACGAGGATGACCTTCGATGGATTGATTTTCTCAAATGTTTACGCGCAAGTGCGATGCCTATTAGCGAAATGCAGCACTTCGCAGAGATCACACGACAGGGAACATCAACTGCACGCGAGAGGCGTGAGTTTCTAGAAGCTCACCGTCTGAAAGTCGTGGCACAGTTACAGGAAATCCAGCACACGCTGGCGCGCCTAGATACAAAAATTGCCCGCTTCCACACTCTTGAAATCGAACAGGAGCAAGAGACAGAAAAGGTAGAAGCGAAACTCTAGAGTTTCTTGTGCATAGTTAGATTAAAGTAGTTAAAAAGCAGAAAGAGGATAAAAGAGTATGTCATTGCAATCCGATGCGAAAACACTTCCCGGCGGAACGTTCACTATGGCCGAACGTCTGACGGTCACTCGTATGGGCTATGGCGCGATGCAGTTGGCTGGCCCGCATGTGTTCGGCCCACCGACCGACCGTGATGCTGCCGTTGCCGTACTGCGTGAGGCGATAGAACTGGGCATCACTCACATCGACACGGCCGATTTCTACGGCCCACACATTACCAACCAGATCATCAAAGAAGCCTTGCACCCCTACCCCAACTCGTTGCACATCGTCACCAAGGTCGGCTCATTAAGAGACGCCGAGGGCGGCTGGCCTCAGGCACGGACCCCTGAGCAGCTACGCGCGCAGGTCCAAGACAATCTGCGGAACCTTGGACTCGAAGCACTCGACGTTGTTAACCTGCGCGTCGGAGGGTTCGACAGCCCTACTCCTGGCTCGATCTCCGAACCATTCACCGCACTCGCGCAGTTGCAGCAGGAGGGATTGATCAAACATCTCGGAATCAGTACCGTCTCCGCCGAGCAGGTCGCCGAAGCACAGTCCATCGCGCCGATCGTGTGCGTGCAGAACTTCTACAACCTCGCCCACCGGGACGATGACGACCTAATCGACTCTCTCGCTGCCCAGGGCATTGCCTACGTGCCCTACTTCCCGCTCGGCGGCTTCTCTCCACTACAGTCCGACACACTGTCATCAGTCGCTACGCGTCTCGACGCTACACCAATGGCCGTCGCGCTGGCATGGCTGTTACAGCGATCCCCGAACATCCTGCTTATCCCAGGGACCTCATCCGTCGCACATCTGCGCGAGAACGTTATTGGTGCTGCGCTGACCCTTTCCAAGGACGAGCTGACCGAATTGAACAGCATTGCCTCATGAGCACTAGGACCTCGCAACCTGAAATTGGGTTTATTGGCTAGGCGATCAAGGACTCCCTTTAGCTCTTTCCACATTCTGTTTCTCTTTTACGGAGATGCCAGTTTTACCTGCGCCGAAGGAGTGCCCAAATATGTACCCAGGGTCATGAGTAAGTATGCAATATAACGTAGCGTATGTTTCTCTCGATTTGATATGGTCTCTCGTATAGGGTATTATTTGATGTGTGGTAAAAATCTGTCCTGTTGAGAAAAGAAGGAAGGAATTGTAAGGATGTCTGACGCAATCGCAATAACAAATATAAAAGTATTTGACGGCAACGCATTGACCGAAGAACGCACGGTGGTCATTGACAATGGGATCATCTCTGATACAACGACGGCTGACAAGACTATTGATGGTCAGCATGGTACCCTGCTCCCTGGCTTCATCGATTCCCATGTCCATCTTATGGGTCTACCTAATCTGGCGCAAGGGACGCACTGGGGTAGTACGACTATGCTCGATATGGGTTCGCAATCTATAGCGTTGACTGACTCACTCCGTCATCGAACAGGTTTAGCTGATATACGAGGCGTAGGGAACCCAGCAAGTGCTCCCGGAGGCATACAGACAACCCGAATGGGCTATCCTGCTTCCAGTACTGTGACAGGCCCTGCCGATGCGGGTCGATTTGTTGCTGATCGCGTTTCGGAAGGGGTTGATTACATCAAAGTGATTGTTGAGGACCCTGGCAGAATGGGTGCCGCGGCTCTTGATGTTGCAACCATCGCTGCACTTGTTGAGGCTGCTCACAAGGCAGGTCTCAAAACTATCGCTCATGTCACCACCTTAACCGCGCTTACGAATGCGGCTGATGCGGGAGTAGACGTTCTCACGCATGCTCCCCTCGATGCAGACGTGAATGACAACCTTGCATCGTCTCTTGCTAATCGGGGCATCGTGTCGGTGCCGACGTTAATCATGATGCGTACCGTGGCGAGTCTGGCAAACCATCTGCCGACGCATGGTGCTGATGTAGATTACGCACATGCTCGCTCAACAGTATCAGCTTTTCATCAGGCAGGCATGACAATCCTGGCAGGGACGGACGCGAACGCAGCACCTGCTTCGCCCGCACAGATTCAACACGGGGAAGCATTGCATGAGGAATTACGTTTGCTTGTTGAGGCTGGGCTGACGCCCGTTGAAGCTCTGCGTGCTGCAACGGTTATCCCTGCTGAGTTCTTTGGCTTCACGGATCGAGGGGTTATTGAGGCTGGTCGTCGGGCTGATCTGCTGCTCGTTGATGGAGACCCGACTCAGGATATTGCTGCTACCCGTGCCATTCGGAGTGTTTGGGTAGCAGGAGTGAAAGTTCGATAACAAAAAGCCAAAGGGATGTACTTAGATAGTATAAGTGGGGAGTGGGGGGGGGTGGGTGTTTTGTTGGGTGTTGTGAGGGAGGAAAACCAAAACAAAAAAAAAA
>CAXUHF010000141.1:3939-13663 GCA_964250765.1 uncultured Ktedonobacteraceae bacterium
GGTAGGAGGTGACATGTCACCTCCTACCAATGCCATCAAGCACTCTCTAGCACATCTTCTGCCAAGAATGATCGTATATAGCGCAATGGACCTTGCTCAGCTAAGAAAACAATCGTGTAGTGGTTCAATTCAGGAAAATTTACATACTGACAATCTCGGATACTATGCTGTGCTTCTGCTGCTGCTTGCTCTGGTATGAGCTGATCGTTTTCCGTGAACAATCCTTGTCCCGCCCGTAATAGCAGTGTAGGTACAGTGATATGCTCCCACTGTTGCTCTGGCCTTGCCTCATCGAAATGCTCTGCCTCTTCCAGAATACCTGCTTTATAACACTTAGATAGAACGGATCCGTCATTTTCATGCAAGACATCATGTTTGTAGTAAGTGTCCATGTACTCGTTC
The DNA here is from genome assembly GCA_964250765.1 of uncultured Ktedonobacteraceae bacterium. Taxonomy (GTDB): domain Bacteria; phylum Chloroflexota; class Ktedonobacteria; order Ktedonobacterales; family Ktedonobacteraceae; genus JBBQVS01. The sequence continues at coordinate 4,342 of CAXUHF010000141.1, forward strand.
CAGTAAGGACCCAGGAACGGGGCAGCCTTTAAGCGTCGAATGTACTCTTGAAATGAAGGAACAGGCGTGCCTAAACGGTCTATCGCTGCCGTCAACCACGCTGGTTGCTCGGCTGGTGTCTGCCACGGAAGTGGAGTACCAGCATCAAGTAAGACCAGCTTACTTAGCTTGTCGGGATACTGTGCGGCAAAATAGAGCGCAATGAGCGCACCTAACGAATGACCTACAATGATGGGACGCTCAAGACCGAGTTCGTCGATGAGTGCGGCAAGGTCGGTGGCATGAATGGGAACGCTATAGCCGTCCTCTGGCTTATCGCTATCGCCTCTTCCGCGAAGATCATAGGCAAACACTCGATAGTCCATTGCAAGGCCATCGGCAAGCGACTGAAAGAAGAAAGCATTAGCCGTAATGCCGTGAACACAGATGACAGGCTGACCTTGTTCGCCCCATTGTACCCAGCGCAATGTGACATCATCGGCAATCAGAAACTCATCACGCACTGGCTTCATTAGCATATGTCGCTCCTTCCTGTTCAAACATGTGCCACTTGGCAAACGTTGCCTTAATACGACCTTGACCCTCTTTTTGGCGTTGTTGCGTAGAGTGCCACATCTTCTGATTGTTCAGCCGTGATACATTGGGCCAGAAAATGCTTTGTGTAATACGCATATAGTCATCTGATTTAGGGGCAAAGAGAAAGGCGTTGTCAGGTTCTAAATAGAAATACTGACCTTCTGAAGCATACCATGAGCGAATAGTCTCTTGTGTTTGGACTGTTTCGACAGAAAGCTTTTCACACAGGTCATGCTGTTTTTGAGTCACTGGACCAAAGGGAAAACAATGTAAATGTGCATGGAACACAGTTTGATGAAAGACTCCATGCTCCCAGAAAACGGGAGGGAGATAATACTGCTGGAAAAAGCGTTGCACCTCGCTTCGTAGTGCGAAAAGCTCCGTATCTAACTCTTGTGGAACAGCACCGTAACAAGCATAATGCAATTTTGGAATGATTAATATATGACCCTCAACGAGGGGGGCATGATCGGCAACTAAGCGAAAATTTGAAGTCTCTTTAAGGATATAGGGGGCAATCGTGCTACGCTGACAAAAGACACAATTGGCGCGTAGTAGTTCTGCACCTGAGGAGACACTGCTCCCGTTTTGCATGAAGTTACTCCTGACATACTAATATGTTTCCTCTTCTGAGTATAGCCTAGAAGTAAAGCTACTAGCAAGTTGACTCACCTTGGAAATATCTTGTCAGGATTAAGCATGTTGTCGGGGTCGAGCAACCATTTTATCCCGCATGACGAAAGCCTGCTTCCGCCATTGTAAGCGGTTGCCCTTCCGCGAGGATACCAGCATCGACAACTTCCGCAATAACAAGCGTTGAATCGCCCGTTGGAACAGTCTGGCTTACTGCACAAGCAACCCAACCTAATGCAGACGGCAGAATGGGGTATCCTGCCTCCGTTTTTGTATGCGGAATACCTGCTAGCTTGTCAGGGACTTTTAACGCAGATCGACCTAACGCGCCAGCGAGTTCACGTTGACCAGTACGGAGAACGTTTATCGTGAATGTTCCATTATTACGAATCATCGTGAGTGATTTCGCATCGTTTTCTATGGAGACCGCGAGCAGAGGCGGGTCGAATGAGACTTGTGTGAGCCAGTTGGCAGTAAAGGCGTTTACCTCGTCTTTGTCAAGAGACATGACGACATACAGGCCATAGGTAAAAAGACGCAATGCTTGTTTCTTGATTGCTGCATCCAAAGCGATTTCCTCCTCATGCCTAAAGGTTTACCCATATACTGCCACTACGAGAACTTTCGACTGCCTTCGTGACAAATTGCATTCCGCGCAATCCATCATAGACGGTAGGATAGCCGCCTAGGGGTTTATTGCCTTCCTCGACTCTACGAATATCAGCCACGATCATCTTATAAAGGTTGGCAAATGCTTCAAGAAACCCCTCTGGATGTCCTGCTGGTAGACGCGTCGCAGCTTTTGACTCGTCACTCATATAGGGCAGCCCTGTACGGAGTACTTGTTGAGGTTTACCTGGCTCCTTGAAAAGCAGGGTGTTTGGTTCCATTTGGTGCCATTCCAGCCCTGCTTTGCTGCCATAGATGCGGATCGTCAGGTTGTTCTCCTCGCCAGCCGCAATCTGTGAGCAGGTGAGAATACCTTTGCCACCATTTTCGAGGCGCAACAGCATATTTGCATCGTCTTCGAGTGCTCTTCCTTCAACGAATGTTGTTAAGTCAGCACACAGCGAAGCAATCTTGAGACCCGTAATGAACTCAAGCAAATTTTCCCCATGTGTGCCTATGTCACCAATACAACCTGATATACCGGACTTTGTGGGGTCGGTACGCCATACCGCCTGTTTATTTCCCGTCTTTTCCGCAGCATCCATTAACCAGTCCTGAACATATTCAACCAGCACTTTTCTAATATCGCCGAGTACGCCGTGCCGTACCAGTTCACGTGCATGACGTACGGTGGGGTAGCCTGTATAGTTGTGCGTCAACGCAAAAATAAGGTCGCTTTGCTCTACAAGTGCAACTTCTTCCTGTGCCTCTTCAAGGGTAAATGACATGGGTTTATCCGAGACAACGTGAATACCGTGCTGTAGAAAGACTTTTGCGACAGGAAAGTGCATATAGTTTGGAGTGGCAATGATAACAAAATCTATACCATCCTGAAGTTGTGCTTCTTTCTCCGCCATCTCCTGAAAACTGTCATATGATCGATTGAGAAACCATGCTTGCGCTGATGTCGCGGCACGTTGAGGGTCTGTAGACATCGCGCCAGCTACCACTTCAGCCTGCCCATCGAGTTCTGCAGCAATCCGATGAACAGCACCAATAAATGAGCCTTGTCCGCCACCAACAATACCTGCTCGTAGTCTTCTATTAGCTACATCTCGGTTCATTGTATACGTTCTCCTCTTTCTCAATTGTTGTAGTCCAATTACTTATCAAGTTGCCCATGCACTAAGCCTAGAGGAAGTGGGGCTGGTCGTGTACACGTGCTTGCAATCTCAATGTGTTTCCCTATGTCAGACGACTCAAGGAACGCTTGCATCACATCGACAACATGATAGGCCATCGTTCCATTCGCACGATGGGGACGCCCGGAGCGTAATGCGTAGGCCATGTCAGCAACACCTATACCCCGACTTTGCTCACTATAACCATGAGTAAGTGGGACATCATGCCATTCTTTTTCGCGCGCGTGTCGTATCCGTACTGGACCTCCAAAGGTGTTTGGATCTGGTACACGTAATGTTCCCTCTGTACCATAGATTTCGATATTGGGTAAATCACTTGACCATACGTCAAAACTAGTGACAAGTGTTCCGATTGCGCCATTGATGAAGTCCATCACACCCGCAATATGCGTAGGTGTGTTTACAGAAATGATGTCCCCAAAGTGAGGTTGGCTTGTGATGGTTCGTTCGGGGAATGTCACTCGTGCTGACGCGGTAACGCGCCTTACTGGACTAATAAGATTGATAAATGCCGTAAGGTAGTAGGGTGCCATATCAAAGAGCGGACCACCACCAGGTTGATAGTAGAAGCTTGGATCGGGATGCCAGCCTTCGGGTCCATGAGAGAGCATATTTCCCGTAGCTGCAACTGGTTCACCAATCGCCCCATCGTCGATCAGTTTACGACATGTCTGGATACCAGCACCTAAAAAGGTATCAGGTGCGCAGCCGACAAGGACACCACGAGCCTGTGCCTCGGCAAGCACTTTCTGCCCCTGTTCACGGGTAAGTGCTAACGGTTTTTCGTTATAGACAGATTTACCTGCGTGAAGAGCTTGTAGTGCAACACTTGCATGTGCATTCGGAATGGTAAGATTAACGATAATCTCGATCTCCGGGTCTGCAAGCAACTCCTCGACAGTATAAGCGTGCGAAATAGCATACTGCTCGGCTTTTGCCTTTGCACGTTCAGTATCCAAATCGGCGCAGGCAATAATATCGAGAATATCAAAAATTTTTCCGGCTTGGAAATAGACATCACTGATCTTCCCACATCCAATTACACCAATCTTGACCTTTTCGCTCACCATACGGTTCCTTTCAGTCAATTAGCAAGAAGCTTTAGGAAAATAAAAATCGACAAGGTGCCTTGCTAAACTATGACGTGCATGTATATCTCAGTATATGCGTTGGAACTTGTGGGTGCAAATAGTTGTTTGTCACAAGCATATTCTGCGAACGATAATGTTTTTGTTTTTCTTATAGTACATGTTTGAAAAATGGTAGCGTGACCTTTGAAGACTTGAGTGCCAAAGGCATGTTCGGGATGAAAGTGGGTAGTGGTAAGCAAGAGTGGTTTCGATCCTGCTATCTCCCTTGCTTTGTGGAGCACCCGTTGACCATTTTCTCTCCCCAGGTCACTCTTAACGACGAGCACGGCATCTGTGCCGACCACGATCCCAACATTGGGCACTAGGTGGAGATTGAGGAAACAAACTATTGTATTGTATTGTTCTAGTATGTGAAAGGAAGTGTAGTCATGAGCGATCTAAAAAACAAACCTGAATCCTATTGGAAAGAAAAGTTAACGCCAGAGCAATATAGAGTTGTGCGTCAAAAAGGAACTGAGCGAGCCTTCACTGGTGCACTCTACAACAATCATGAAAAGGGTGTCTACGAATGCATCGCGTGTGGTCATCCACTCTTCTCGTCAGACGCGAAATTTGAGTCGGGGACAGGTTGGCCTAGCTTCGATAGTCTTGTGAACTTAGAAAACGTGGAATTGCACGAGGATCGTTCGTTCTTTATGCGTCGTACAGAAGTCATCTGTAAAAATTGTGGTGGGCATCTTGGACATCTTTTTGAGGATGGCCCAAGAAAAACTACTGGCATGCGCTATTGTATCAACTCTGCCTCTTTAAACTTCCGTCCAGAAGACGACAAAGCTCAAGAAAAGTAATCGTCTCGCTATACAAGCTATATGTACATATAGCTTGTATACAAGTAACTATTGCAAAAGTATTTTGTGTTAGTTATACTTATTTAAATGAGTAAAACAGTTTCCTTTTGCTGCTTGCTCTCTTTCTAGTCGTTCTCATTATGCATTTTCATGACGAGAGACGCAGGCATTGGTGGAAAGTTGAAGCTATTCTGCTAACGGCAATTGTCGATCTTGCAGGACTGCTTCTCTCTTTAGTAGTATAGATCGTCTTTATATTCCTTCACTATGCTCCGTTTGCTCTACTCCTCGCTTGACATACATCTATATACTTCGTATCCTCTGCTTATGTTGATATCCAAGTGGTGGAGGTACAATCGCTGTCGCATCCAGGCCAAGTTGTTTTACTGCATTGTGAATAATCCTGTCTGCTGTTTGTTCTAAGAACACAATGTCGTCTATTTGAAATGCATTCAGATGGTTAGAACGCAAGGAAAGCCAAGGATCCTTTTCAACAAACCAATGAATGCATGAGCGAATGCAAACAATAAGACATAGCGTGAGCAAAGAAAGTGTAAACAATGGAATACTATATTGCATTGTGAGAGATGATAAAAGTGTATTATACAATGAATTGCCTGTATAAAGGTAAGGAGTATAAGCAAACGATTGCATTAAGCCTGAGAGTACAAAGCCTATAAAAAGAAGAAATAGCAACGTAATACAAATAGTGACTCTTATGGAACTTATGGCTGGCGAAATCATTGTGGTGCGTGAAACGTACAAGTCTCTTCCCACAGGAGCAATGTATAGAAAGATAGCAGAAATGCCGCGTTGCACAATAATGTATTCTCGCTCTTCAAAAAGGCCCCGTGCCCAAATCCTTTCTACATTTACCTTGAGACCTGGAAGTGTGTGTTGACGAAATAGACTTATTGCAGCACTTCGTACGAGCAGAGCCTGCATCTGTTTTCCTTCTAATAACCAAGAATAGTGTGTCGTTATGCACCCACGTCCCAGTAAAGCATGACGTATAGATATAGGTTTTGAAGCCGTTTCTACTTTGCTCTGATAGAAAGAAACAGGAATAGGCGTTACGCTATTTTGCTGTTGAGCCGTGGCAGGAACTGTAAAGAAAAGAGGCTGTTGTGATGTATAAACTGGTGAGAGCGTGTTTACTACAGAATGGCTGTTCGCGCTTTGCATAAATTGACCTGCTTGTCCATTTAAAAATAGTTTGTTTCCACAGTAGGCACAGAATGCTGACTGCCTGGGATTTCGGGAAGAACATCGAGAACATGTTACACTCATACGCAAGTCTCCTCTTGAATTTTTCATTATATTTTCTAAAATTTTATAGCATAATTTTTACTATATCCACAAGAAAAAGTCAAGAAGATTTTGTTTTTTAATGAGTGATTAAAAATCACTTTCGCTATAAATAAGCGTTTAATAAAGGATAGACAGACACTTAGCGAGAGGACATACAAAGGTATGCTTACTGGGGAGCTAGTACTATAGATAACTGTTGTAACGTATTGAACGCAATACTAGGAATTGGCCCTATAGCATGTTGTGTATGATTAACGATAAGCACAATCATGATAATGATAAGAATAATCAAAATAATGAGTACCGCTATTACCAGCCCTGTACTAATTGTGAAACTAGATGGCTTCTGTTGTATAGCCTGTCTAGGTGATGTATTGGTATTTGCTCTCGTACCAGATGAAGGTTGCTGCGGCACAACTGGAGTCGTATTCCATGGCGAAGGATGAGTAGGGGAGGGAGTATTCCCAGAGAATGCTTGTGGTGTTGATGTCGGGACAGGAGTGTATGTTCTTGGCATTTGCGGATTGTGTGATGATGCCGTAACTATTGAATCAACTGCTCCAACCTGTTCCTGCTGTATTGGTCCTCTTCCCGTAGCAGGTGTGCTATCTGGTATGTGTGTGCTACTTCCGCTTTGTTGGTTTGGAGTCAGAGATAGCCCACAGTTTGGACAAAATGGTGCATTTGCCATAAGAGTCGCATTGCACTCAGGACAGTGAGGTGCAACGTCATAGGCTGAACGAGGTGTCTGAACCACGTTTTGTATATCCATCTGTTCAGCCATTTTCGCGTTCTGCATAGCTTCGTACAGCTTTGGTAGGTCCGGTTGTGTGCCATAAGGATTAGGTGAAGACTTTGCTTCAGATGTAATCAAGTCCAGCACATGTTTCAAATCACGGACGAAATCGGCAACAAATTGATAGCGGTCCTTAGGTCTCATTGCCATTGAGCGTTGAAGAATTGCGTTCAACTGATTTATTGCAGTGGGAGAAAGTGCCGCAAGTTGCGCAACATGACGCGAGTGACGAGGTGCTGGTTTTGCGGGTTTTGAGACTCCTAGACGAAATTGCTTGGCAGCATTTGCCTCTGGATTATCTTCAGGTGGATTTTGCGCAAGTACATCCTGCAGTGATGGCAAATCAGGTTGCCCTTGCTGTAGTGCTTGATTACGTGTTGAGACGCTTGGAGGCTCATGTGCAGTAACAGCGAAATACAGCGTTGCCCCTAATGCATAGACATCGGAGCGTGTGTCTGTGCCGCTACCACCGGGGTACTGTTCGGGTGGCGCATAGCCGGGAGTGCCTTGATGACGAATAAATAAGAGAGTGCGTGAACCATCAGCAAATGCTTTGGCATTACCCAGATCCACCAGAATTGCTGTCCCATTCCGCATAATACGTATATTATCCGGCTTGATATCTCGATGAATAACAGGTGGATGCTGATTGTGTAAGAAAAGTACTGCGTCACATGTCTCTAACATCCATCCCATAAGCTGCGCAAGAGCAATAACCTCATTGCGACGCTGTGTCACGCGAATAATATCAGTCAGGTCTTCACCTTCAATGTAGTTTATGATGACATAGTAACGTCCACGTTCGTGAAACGCATCATGGAATGCTGGCAAATTGGGATGATGAAGCTGACTCAGGACGTTAGCTTCGTGCATAAGTTGCTCTTGCCCACCTGGACCAGATACTAAATATTCCTTCAAAGCATACTGCTGATTCGTCGAGAGGTCTACTACCAGGTAGACATGTCCAAAACCACCACTCCCTAGTACGCGGTCTATACGATAGCGTCCATGCAGTACCGTGCCCGACGGAACTGTTTCAATCATCAAGAGTCTCCTTTTGTCGTCGTCTCATTGCATACGTCGGCACGGATACTGAAACAGATCGTATATATACGTATCTGAACGCCATGTATCAAGTTTCCAGAGGTCTTTCGGCTCTGCTCCTATAGCATTATAGCATGCTGTGAGGGGCATGTACATTGAATAGGCTGTAGATTTTACGTGTTTGATCGGGTTGTAGGAGATGATGGTACAACTTGTGCTTGTGACAAGAATGCCCAGTCATTTTGTTTGTATACGCGCAAATACATATATGTCTCGGCCTGCTGTACACCTTGTACCTTGTACAGCTTTTCAGTGAGGAACTTCAAGAAGTGGTCGTTGTCTCGACACACAACTTCTGCAAGTATATCAAAGCTGCCAGCACACAGGATAAGATAGATTACTTCATCGAAGGCCGATATCTCCTGTGCAGCCTCTAGCAGCCGTTCACCAGAGATGCGAATGCCAATCATACTCGCCATTGTGAAACCAAGCTTGACTGGATTTGTGACCGCTACGATTTGCATAACCTGAGTATTGATGAGGTGCGCCACACGTTGCCGTACACTTGCCTCTGAGATACCCATATCTGCTGCAATCTTTGTAAAAGGGCGTCGCCCATCTTGTTGCAAAGCTTCAATAATGCGCTGGTCTATCTCGTCTACACTACCTTTGTTGGAATGTTGATCCATGATAAAATCCTATCGTGTCATGACAGTGCAATTCGTTATTCTTGTATTGTATGATAACAAAATTAAGAGTAGTCTAGTATAGTAAACGCTGTAGGTGTTGAAAAGGAACGCATAGCTATGTCTCACTCCTTTCGTACAGGTTTGGTGTATGATGAGCATTTTCTTGCTCACGATACTGGTACTGAAACACATGTTGTGACACGAAACGGCACATTTGAACTTTCACCTGAACCGCATCCTTCGTCGGTAACTATTATCAAGCGCATTAAAGAATTTCTTGATGGCTCTGGACTGACTGAACGGATGCTTCCAATATCCGCACGACCTGCAACAGAAGACGAGCTTACTGTCTATCATACAAAAGAGTACATTGCAGGTGTTCGTGCGTATGCTGCGGGTGGACCTTCACAGGGATCGTGGGGAGATGTAGATGAAGAAACTGTACTTAGCCCAGGTTCATTTGAGGCCGCTCTTTATGCAGCTGGTGGAGCAATGAGTGCCGTCGATGCAGTGATGGACGGCA
>CAXUHF010000142.1:0-10230 GCA_964250765.1 uncultured Ktedonobacteraceae bacterium
AGCCAAATCACTTCCCACCCCCCACTATTGCGCTTACGGATACCAACAAGACGTGGAGGAAAACCAAGGCCAAACTCCTCGACACGAATACCCGCCCACTTTGCGGTGATAAAATGTCCAAACTCATGAACGAGTACCAACAACCCGAATACTGGAATGGCAGCAAGTAAGTACCAGTTATTCATCCCATTCTTCCTTTATAGTAAATTTTTTATCTTCGTTGAATAAAGTTCTTGTGTCATCCTGCGCGCCCATGCACAAGCATCTAACGTTTCAGCGACATTTGGTCGCGCGGTAGGTGTATGACGCGCTAATACTTTCTCGATCAGTTCTGCTATTTCTAGCAGTTGAATTTTACCATGTAAAAACAGGTCTACCGCCTCTTCATCCGCTCCAACAAGCACACCTGGATAGGTACCACCCTGTTTCGCTGCCTCAAGCGCAAGCCTGAAGCAAGGAAAACGCGTGACATCCAATGCCTCAAAGTTGAGTTGTGCTACATCAGCCCAGTGAAGCTCACGAATCAGCCCACTATCAGCAACCTGTAGACGATGAGGATAGGCAAGAGCGTTCATGATTGGCAAATGCATACTAGGTAAACTCGCCTGCATCTTGATAGAACCGTCGATGAACTCAACCATTGAATGCACGATACTTTCAGGTTGGACAACCACCTCAATATTCTCATAGGGTACATCGAAAAGCCAATGCGCCTCGATCACCTCTAAGCCTTTGTTCATCAGAGTTGAAGAGTCTATCGTGATCTTTGGTCCCATCCGCCATGTAGGATGCGCTAACGCCTGCTCAACGGTCACTGATCGCATCTGTTCAAGTGTTGCATGACGAAATGGCCCACCAGAGGCAGTTATAATCAAATGACGTATATCCGCATGTTCTTCCCCACGTAGACATTGCCATATCGCGCTATGTTCACTGTCTATAGGAAAAATGTCTATATTAGCGCGTTTAGCGGCAGTCATAACAAGATGACCGGCCATGACGAGCGTTTCTTTATTAGCAACGGCAATAGTTTTTCCAGCTTCGATAGCGGCTAATGTGGGTTCAAGGGCCATCAAACCAGAGGTGGCAGCAACCACGATGTCTACATCAGGATGTGTTGCGGCAGCCGTAAGTCCCTGTGAGCCAAGAATAACGCCAGGAAGTACTGATGACGCAGCACGTTCTAGCTCTGGTGTTTCAGCAAAACATGCAACAAGTTGTGGACGAAACTCCTCCACCTGTTGTGCCAGTAACGCGATATTGCTACGAGCGGCAAGGGAGACAATACGAAAATGTTCTGGAAATTGTCGCACAACGTCTAATGTTTGTCGCCCAATTGAGCCTGTACTACCAAGTAAGGCAATACGTTTAGGGATGATGGTCATAAATTCTTTATTCCATAACAAATCTAATGTTTGCCAACGTAGTAGGCAAACATCGTATTTTATTCCTCTTCAGATTATAGCAGGGTAACGCTAAAGCGTATAATTTCAATGGACGCCCACAAGGGGCGTCCCTACTATATCCTTGCATTTCATACATGTTTATACATGCCCTGTAGTATGGTAGGGACGCCCTTGTGGGCGTCCGTCTGCCTTCACCACGTCCTCTTGGCACCTCAATTGCCGACGAGGACGTGATAAATCGGTCCCTACTTCCCGACAAATTGTGCAAAGACATAGACAATGATTACGGCGAAGAGCAGGCTATCTATACGGTCGAGCATTCCACCATGACCTGGCATAAATTGACCGCTATCTTTGACACGCGTTTGACGCTTAATCAACGACTCGGCGAGGTCGCCATATACGGCTGCAATACCGAGTAGTATACCAAGCACAATCGCAAGATACCACGGAACGCCCAATTGTACTACAGTTAGAATCAAGCCAGCCGTAATAGATAGGATAAAGCCGCCAAGTACACCTTCCCATGTCTTTGCCGGACTAATTCTTGGAGCGAGTTTGTGGCGTCCAAAGTAACGTCCTGCGAAAAATGCTGCCGCGTCGAACCCCCACACACCGAGAAGTACCATTAAAAGCCACCACACACCACGAGGTAGATACAGCCATGAAGGGTTCGTCAAGATATGAAATATATCTATACGACTTGTTTCAGGACCACGCAGTAACAAAAAGAAACTCATGGGCCAACCTAAATAGATCGAGATAGCCAGCGTCAAGGCCCAATCTACCATTGCACCATCAAGCTTTTTGCGAACGAAGAGCCAGGGAAATGACACAAGTAATCCCGCGCCCAAGCTCGTTTCGAGAATCAACTGTCGTTGCTGGGGAAACATCGCAGCAATCAGGAAAAGTACACTCAAGCCAAAGCTCACCCAGATTAATGGATGATAGCCTGCATTGAGCAGCATATTGTGCAGTTCTAGTGTAGATAGGATAACAACGAGCAACACGGCGGCAAACGCAACCCAACCACCGAACCAGACAAAGGTAAGCACAACAGGGATAGCGACGCCCGCAGTCAACAAACGCTGACCGACAGGTGATTTCTTCTTTTCGCTAATCTGTACTACCTCAGCCTGTAACGGCTCTTCGCTTGCTCGTTGCACCCCATGACTCCTCTGCATAACCTTAATTAGGGTAGATTTCAACTCGGAAATAAAACAGTATATAGTATTCTCTACGATAAGAGATAGTTTCTCGTTACAGAAACACAACAGGATGCACTGAAAGATGGTATAAAGGTATCCTACCCCGTTTTTGATTACCTTGCAAGCACACAAGACTCTTCGATGCGGTATTATCTCCACCAAAGATATGCACGTAGAACTTCGTCAGTATGCTCAAGTGTATGTTGGTACGTCTTAGTGATAACCCACCTAAGCGGTACACTTCCCCAAATTGCCTCATGTTCCTCTTGCCAACTTGCCTCGGTAAATTGTGGAAATAGCGCGAGTTGTCGAGAACGAACGTCATTGAAATCAGCAATCAATGCCTGTATCTCATGACCGTTACCATCATTCCAAGCCTGTTCATCTTTTGCATTGTCTTCTTCTTGTGTTCCAACAATCGGCTGCGGTCCCTCTAGCCATTGTAGCATCGAAGGCAGTGCCAGACGTTGTTCATACCGTGTCAAATGAAAAATGATGCGTGCAATAGGCCATCGGTTCGGACGAGGAGCAATATACATGCGTTCTTGTGGTATCTGTTCCACCGCCCATAGGAAGTTCTCCGCGCTCGTCTGTAGTTGTTGCTGAAACCACTGTGAGAGTTGCATAGTGTCCACTTTCTTGTTTCGAGATATCAACATAGCTCATGTTACAATAATACAACAGGTGGTGATGGACTCCGTTGTAGAAAAGAGAAAGGTATTATGCAGAAAGAACCTAAGCAAGCAATTATAGAGCAACTCCGCTTGTATGAGCAATCGCCATCTGACTTAGAAGCTATATTACAAGAACATAAGCACTTTGCTAGAACAGTACACCACAAGGTAGGTCTTCCTAGAGGTGCGAAGATTGCAACATTACAATTTCTTAAGGAAAGCTCTATTCCTGGCTATCAAACACACGCAATCACTTTTGATGACAGTGCAGGAATTTCATGGCTACTTTTTTGTCTTGTCATTCAAGAGGCTAATGGTGATTGGCGTGTAGAGGGGTGTACCGGCACTGCTGGCAATATAATACCGAGTCTAATGTACCATCATCTTCCCAGCATCTTTCTTTATACAGGAAATACATCGAGTCATTTTTATGCTGGTGGCTCAATTATAGATCATGGGCGTGTAGGTATTACAAAAGTACGCCTTCTTGCAAATGAGAAACAGGTAGCAGAGGACGTAGAGAAAGATGGTTTAGTTGTCTTTGTAAGCGACCAGAAAAATGTGCAAATGCCTATAACTGTTGAGCTATATAACTACGAAGATGAACTTATTAGAACCTTTAAACGATAGTATTAGCACTATCGAGCTACCATCTAAATTTTTCATGAATGTAGTATTCAGCTTCAGCCTTTAGTGCTTCTTGCGACCGACGAAGCTCTTGGCTAAGCAAAGAGGATGAGAGCGTTTCACTTTTTCTCTTTCGCCAATCGAAAAACAGACAACCAAGAATGATACCTAAGAAGCCGCTGATAAGTGCTGCGCTACCATTTCCAAAATGTATAAGACTACCGATAAAGAAACCTGTAACCGAACTGAGGACAACAATGCTAAAACTAATATATTTCATAACGGTTGCCTTTCAGAAGAAAGAGACTCTTGAATTCACGTCCTTCATAATTATAGACGACGATTTAGCATAAGAACACAACGTTTTGTTTTGATAAATTCTTGTTCATTGATAATACGATGCTTCTCTTTGAAACTTGTTTATGAATATTCACAAAAACAAAGATAGGACGGTTATCGTAACCGTCCTATCTTTGCTACTAAATTATTTACTTCGCTTGCTCTGGTGTCAGCCCGAATTTGCGCTGTCTGCCTTGTAGGATATTCAGGGCTTGGCGCAGGTCTTCGCGTCCGAAGTCGGGCCAGAGGGTAGGTGTGGCGTAGTACTCGCTGTAGGCGGATTGCCACAGTAAGAAATTGCTGACACGCATCTCTCCGGCAGTACGAATGACCATATCGGGGTCGGGCAGGTCACGCGTGTATAAGTACGACGCGATCAATTCCTCAGTGATGGAGTCGGGATGCTTGCCGTCTGCGATGATTTGGCGGATAGCATCTACAAGTTCGGCACGACCACCGTAGTTGAAGCAGACATTCAGGCCAATGTGCGTATTGTTACGCGTCAATTCCTCCGAGTCGCGCACAGCCTTTTGAATATCGGGTGAGAGGTCATAGAGACGACCAAGATGGCGCAGACGCACTCCATCGCGGTGCAATTTGTCCAGGTCCGAGCGAATGGTCTCCCAAAAGAGACGCATGAGACCATCTACCTCAGCACGTGGTCGCCCCCAGTTTTCAGTTGAAAAGGCGTAGACGCTGAGCATCTCAATATTCTCATCGGCAGCACACTCTACGACTCGACGTAACGCGGTTACTCCCGCCTTGTGTCCTGCAAGACGTGGCAAGTGGCGTTTTGTCGCCCATCGTCCATTGCCATCCATGATGATGGCAAGGTGGCGTACTGACTGAATGGCTTGCTCTGTTGCGACAGGTTGTGACTGCGACGCAACGTTCCCCTTTCGTGATGAAAAGAGATTGTTTATCTTAGTCAAGTGTTAGACCTCCATAAGTTCCTGTTCCTTACTTTTGCCGACCTTCTCCATCTCATCGATGAAACGGTCGGTGAGCTTTTGCAACTTATCAGTGCTGCGCTTCAGCTCATCTTCAGAAACTTCCTTCTTCTTTTCACGGTCACGTAGTTTATCCTGAACATCTCGACGAACATTGCGAACCGCGACCTTATGCTCGTCCAGCTTCTTGTGAAGTGTCTTTGCCATGTCGCGTCTACGCTCTTCGCTCATCGGAGGAATGTTCAGACGAATGACCTGACCATCATTATTTGGGTTGATGCCCAGGTCAGACTTTTGGATTGCCTTCTCAATGTCAGCAATCATCTTGCGATCATAGGGTTGAATGACCACCTGACGTGCATCTGGAACTGAGACCGATGCAACCTGAATGATGGGTGTTGGTGTGCCATAATAATCAACCTGTATGCGGTCAACCAGCGACGAACTGGCGCGACCAGTGCGAATAGCCGTGAGATCCTGTTTCAGAGCTTCAATAGCCTTCTGCATACGTCGTTCGGCATCACTAAATAAGTCATCTGTCGGCATATTGCAAAACTCCCTTTTTCTACGAGTATAGTTTCCAATGATTAGTGAACCACTATCGGTTAATTTCAAACATGAGTACGAAAGAGTCCATCCCTTTCCTACACTTACTCACACTTAAAAATGGGAGAACTACACCCCCTCTACCCCTTTGCTCACGCGTTAGGGGCTACTTGTGATAGGTCATGTTCTTGCTCATAGTGTTTCCCTCCCTTTGCCGCCACCTGTTTGCCGCGCTATAGTATCATTCAGATTTAACCGCTATCGGCATGCCTTTCACACTTGCGTGCCTAGATCATTGGGACTTGCAAGGAAATGATCTGTGTAAGAATTATCAAGTAGGCTCTTTCACGTCAGCCACTAATGTACCACACTTTTCGCCGCGCATGATTGTTTCTAATGCGCCATCTTGGTGTAAGTCGAACACAATAATCGGCATATGGTTGTCTTTGCACAAGGAAAGTGCAGTACTATCCATAACACGAAGCCCCATATTCAAAGCTTGCATATAGCTAATCTCTTCAAACTTTTTCGCATTTGGGTTACTTTTGGGGTCATCGTCATAGATACCATCTACATTCGTCGCCTTCAGCAGGACCTGTGTGTTCAACTCGACGGACCGTAAAGCTGCTGCCGTATCCGTTGTAAAGAATGGGTTGCCACTACCGGCAGCGAGAATGACAATACGTTCTTTTTCCAAATGGCGTATCGCTCTACGACGAATAAATGGTTCAGCAACTGGCGGCATTTCTATAGCTGTCTGTACACGCGTTGCAATACCCAATTTTTCGAGTGCGTCCTGCATCACCAGCGAGTTCATAACCGTCGCAAGCATTCCTACGTAGTCGGCAGTGGAACGGTCGATGCCGGTGGCAGCAGCATCGGCTCCACGCCACATGTTGCCACCACCAATCACCATCGCAACCTCAACGCCCATGTCATAAACACGCTTGACTTCGCCAGCAATACGCCGTACCGTCTCAGCATCTATACCGTAGCCATGCGGTCCAAGTGCTTCGCCACTCAACTTGAGCAGGATACGTTTGTACGTAAGTGCCATGCTACTCGCCCAATTTAAAGCGGCTAAAGCGGCGTAGCACGATGTTCTCGCCAGTCTCGGCGATAGCTTTGCGCACCAGTTCCCCAACTGTGACAGACTCGTCCTTGACCCACGGCTGCATCATTAGCACGTCTGAGCCAAATTCCTTCTTGAGTTTACCGTTGAGGAACTCTTCGCGGCGTGCCTCTGGCACACGCTCAATTGACGGGTCTTCTGTAATCTTCTTACGAGCCTCTTCCATGATCTCGGCAGGCACATCTTCATAGTTGACGTATTTGGGAGCAACGCCAGCAATTTGCAGCGAAAGTTCACTTGCAAGTTTTTGGAAACCTTCACTACGAGCTACAAAATCGGTGCTACAGTTCAGTTCGAGCAAGACACCAACACTGTGATTGTGATGTACGTAGGAGAACACGCCCCCCTCTTTTGTCTCACGACCAGCCGTGACCATCTTCTCGGCCTTCTTATCTCTGCGTGCATCCAGATACTTGACCGCCTCTGCGCGAGTGCTTGACTGTACTAAAGCATTTTTGCAATCCGCAAATGTCGCACCAGTCTCTTCGCGCAAACTCTTTACATCGGCAGGAGTATACTCCATGATAATCGTTCTCCTCATTATTCTTTTTGTATGATACTCAGAGCAGAAGGACAGCACAACGACCACTGTCCATTAAATCTGGTTTCTGAGTGCTTGACAAGTCTATGTATTCGTGTTTCCACATTGTGTTTGTACAGTAAGAAGCGGGAGGCAGGAGGCAAAGTGCCTCGTAACCTCCCGCCAAACAAGTCGTGTATCTTAGAGGGCCTCTTTTGCGACCAATTCTGGTTCAGTTGAAGCTTCAGATGTGTCTACGACAGGAGTAGCTTCAGGTGCACTTGTGACAGGAGTAGTTTCAGGTGCAGCGACTGCTCCTGCTACTGGCTCAACCGCCGTACCGCTCGTCGCTACGACTTCCTCCTGGACCGTGTTGTTGATAGGAGCAACCTCTTGTGTTGTAATAGTTGCTGTCGGTGCCTCTTGGGTCTCAGATGCTGGAGCAGTGAAGGTTTCCCCAAGTGAAATTGGCTCGTCGCCATCCTTCTCACTACCCTCGCTGTCCTTATTGCGGGCATCGAGTTCGCTGCGTCCTTCCACAACGGCATCGGCTATCTTCGCACAGAGCAAACGCACTGCACGGATTGCATCATCATTTGCAGGAATTGGATAATCCATTTCATCGGGATCAGAGTTTGTGTCTGCAAGCGCGATAATAGGAATTTCCAGGCGACGTGCCTCCATAACGGCGGTACGCTCCTTACGTGTGTCGATAATGAAGAGTGCGGTTGGCAGACGACGCATATCCTTGATGCCGCCGAGAATACGCTCTAAGCGGTTCATATCATCTGTTAAACGCTGAACTTCCTTCTTAGGAAGTCGCTCAAAGTCACCCCGATCACGACGGCTCTCAAGTTCACGTAGATAGCGAATACGAGACTGAATGGTTTGGAAGTTGGTCAACATACCACCGAGCCAGCGCTGGTTGACATAGTACATACCACAACGTTTGGCCTCTTCAGCTATGGCCTCTTGCGCCTGCTTCTTAGTGCCAACGAAGAGAATGGTGCCACCTTCTGCGGCAGTCTGCTCGATAAATTTGTATGCATCGTTGAGACGTGTAACCGTCTGCTGGAGATCAATAATATGAATACCATTGCGATCCATGAAGATGAATGGTGCCATTTTGGGGTTCCAGCGACGGGTCTGATGTCCAAAGTGAACACCAGCCTCCAAGAGTTGTTTCATTGAAATGACGTTTGCCAAAGACGGATCCTCCCTTGAATCCTCCGCTCTCCCTAAATGTAAGCGTCAGGGTCCGCCAGGGCTTCACCGTTCTTGATAAGGCAACTCAAAGGACCCCAGGGTTGGCGCATGTGGAAGAGCGTGTGTACTTATGAGTGTGAAGTGCATCACACGAATGCGGAAGACTCCTCCCGCTAAGTCGCAAGTATAGCATAGAGCAGGCAAAGACGCAACAAATATCTTTTCAATCTTCCATTATTAAAAACAAATGCCGCACATATCCTATTCCGTTATGCGTTATATCGAAATGTGAGAATAACCTGTTCAGCTACTTCCACTCCTGTCGAAAATCGAGTATACTCTGGCGAGAAACTGTGTGGTGTTGTAGGGAGGGGGAAACGATATGCAGGAAAGAACACGTCATCATCGCATACGCTTGATCGCATACGATGCGCTTCTCTTGCACCACTACTGGCGGCCCACACAAATACCAGGTCCTAGTCCTACACCGCTTGCCCCATTAGTACCAGTGAAACTTTTTCTTTCTTCACAGCAACGCCCCTTGTTACGTAAAGTACGCTTGATCTATGAACGTAGGAAAATAGCCGATGTATAAATCATTCGCAAGTAGTATGACTAACGTACATAATCGACACATTCAGAAATATCGTTGCTCGCTTCTTGCATAAGGGAGTATATGTGTAGTATACACATAATTATGGTTAGCGTAACAGTTGATCTCATTTATAGGGGTAGTAGACGTAGAAAGGGATATACACATGGTTCGTATTATGATTGTTGATGACCACGCGCTCATGCGTCGTGTGGTACGCGAAGTGATTGAAAAGGAAAACGACTTAGAGGTGGTCGCGGAAGCCTGCAATGGATTAGAAGCACAGGAGCAGGCAGCACATGTGAAACCTGAAGTTGTGTTGATGGACCTCGACATGCCTGAATGTGATGGATTTGAAGGAACAGAGCGTGTGTTGGCAAGTTCTCCAGAGTCCAACGTAGTTATCTTCACAGCATCACATAAAGAGCGACACCTGTTTCAAGCATTGCAACATGGAGCAATGGGCTACATTACAAAGGATATCGAGCCAGATGCGCTCGTTCATGCTATTCGTTGCGCATCACGCAATGAACTCTGTCTTCCTGGTTCTTTCGCCAGTCAAGTTGTCGCACATCTTCGCACATTAGGGAAAGAACACGAATCACGTCTCTGGAATGAGCTGGTGGGAACCGAAGTGCAGAGAGAGGAAGAGCAGGAAGAGGAATATCACACGAGTACTGTTGCATACCGTATTCCGCGCCGCTCTTCAATGCGTCGGGTTCATGCGCTATCAAAAACACAGACTGCGTTAGAATCCTCTGCTTTATCCTCCCCCTCCACGCGACTGCTCACCGACCGCGAACAGGAAATTCTTGACCTGATGCGCAAAGGGCAAAAGAACCGCGAAATTGCAGCAACACTGTGCATAGCAGAATCAACGGTTCACAAACATGTACAGAATATCTTCGAGAAGCTTCATGCACGTAACCGCACCGAGGCGATTTACCTCACAAGTGCAAAATAACGTGGACGAATAAATTCTTCCTGATATGTCGGGTTGTAGGGGCGATAATTCATTACGCCCTCGTTC
>CAXUHF010000142.1:10240-13638 GCA_964250765.1 uncultured Ktedonobacteraceae bacterium
TATAATTATTTCGCCCTTTTTTAAATAAAAACTCTGTATGGTGTTTTTATTTAATTATCGCCCCTACAACCATATGATACAATAGTCTCTGTTATTATTGTGACATAAAAGGACGTAGTGGACGAGCAACGTGTCTGAGAAGCAACAACAGCAACCTCATACAAACAAGCCGGTTGACAACAAGTCAGAAGAGAAAGCTGCATTTCTCGCACGAAACGATATCTTTCGTCAGCTTGATGTAGCTGAGTTACATGAGATAGAACGTATCGCAACACTTGTGACATACGCGCCTGGGCGTATTCTTTATCGACCAGGTGAAAAAGGCACGACGCTCTTTTTGTTAGTTTCGGGAGTTGTTCACCTCTACCATCTTTCAACCGATGGACGAAAGTTGATTACGGCAACGCCTGAAACAGATAGCTGTTTTGGAGAGGTTGCGCTACTTGACAATGGTACTCATAGCGGTTTTGCCGAAGTCATCAAAGAGGCTCGCATTTATATCATCGGCAAACACGATATCGAGCAACTCACTGCACATAAGCCCTCGGTTACAACTGCATTGCTGAAAAGCGTGGGTCAACACTTTGCACAGATTGAAGCACAGCTTGTCAACACAGCATTTAAGAGCGTGAATGCACGACTCGCAACGCTTTTGCTACAATTAGCACAGGGGACTCACATGGTTGATGGACTCAGCCACGAAGAATTGGCAGAGCATCTAGGCACATATCGTGAAACTGTGAGCGTTGCGCTACGCGACCTCAGAGAAACGAAGGCAATCGAACTGGGACGTAAGCATATCGAGATATGTAACAAGAGTTTGTTACAAGAAATAGCAGGCGCATAGCGTTTCAAAATTGGGAAGCAGAAATACCCTTTATGACAACAATACAAACGCTGATTATTCAAGCTAAAAACGTCAAGAAAATTTATCGCAATGGGCATCTGCGCGTTGAAGCTCTTGCTGGTATCAATATGGCAATTGCACCAGGGGAAATGGTTGCCATCATGGGGCAAAGTGGCTGTGGTAAGACAACGCTACTCAATTGTCTCTCTGGTTTAGATAGCATTGACGAAGGCGATATCTTCATTCGCGGCGACAACTTGCGGGATCTGAGCGATAACGAGCGCACCTCTTATCGAGCAAAACACATGGGCTTTGTCTTTCAAGATTTTAATTTGCTTCCTGTACTCACCGCTGTCGAAAACGTGGAACTCCCGATGCTGGTTTCCAAAGTTCCCAGTCGCAAAGCGCGTAAGCGTGCATTAGAGGTACTCGACCTTGTGGGATTGACGGACCGCGCTGGACACCGACCCGCCGAACTTTCTGGCGGTCAGAGACAACGTGTTACCATTGCTAGGGCCTTAACCAACAATCCTGCCATCGTCTGGGCTGATGAACCAACGGGCAACCTCGACAGTGAGACTGCGTTAGAAATCATGGACCTGCTCTTAACGCTAAACAAAGAGAATGGACAGACCTTCGTGATCGTGACACACGCACTAGAGGTAGGGCAACGAGCCAACAGGATTATCACAATGCGCGACGGACATATTGTGGAGTAAAGTAACAGAGGAACGATCTATACCACTTCTATTTCTTGAATGGTCTTTTTGTGAGAAGTCTCGGAGGACATTTTCAAGTCTCTCTTGCCCAAGAACATACGGTCTCCTACAAACATATTTCGTCGCTTAAAAGCCGCAGGCGTTGTCGCTAGCAGTCTCGTCCTTCTACTCGACTCTACATCATAAAACCAGGGCTTTGGCAAAATATAACATTCTTTCATTGTCCATGTAGGACATGATACATTATCTTGCTCACAAAGCCATTCTACCATTGCAGCACAGAAAGCAGCCCAACACTGCAAATCAGCCGTAGGAGCAGGAGCTATAGGAGTTTCTATCAGTTCACTTCGATGGTCAATTGAAAAGTACCACCAATCGTTTAGAAAATTGCCAAGGGATACCCACAATTGTTCGCCCCTACAAATTTGCTCAAAGGTTTCTGCCACTGTTTGCGGCTTATATTGACTACGTATTATTTTTAACTCATTCTTCATAAGTTATACCTCAAACAAATACGCAATCTCATCTAAGACCTCTGAACTTATATCATCGTTAGCGACATACTTTGTTACAAGAGTTAGCGCATCCTTCCGACGAACAATCTGTAGTCTTGCAGCCAACGCAAGGATATCTTGACGGTCTTTGTAACGGCTAGCCATAATCTTTGTGACAAACAAGTAATCTAATGACACGACGTAGACATCCAAACCAGGAAATTTCTGCCATAAATGCTTTTCTGGTTGTCTTTTGAAGTTATACGTAAAGCCTGCCGCAGCACTATTTAACCAGCCATCAGGTAAACTTTCATGTGTAGCAACTACCACCGAAGCTTTGAGGAGTGCAGTAAAGTCAGAAACAAAAAAAGTGTCTACATCATGAGTACTTTCCCTATTTCCAATTTCGATGAGCATAGCAGCACCACCTAGCAGAACAATCTCTAACTGCTTTCCTTGCCCTACTAATTCATGCCCAACCATTCGCAAATACTTTGTAATATCATCCTTATTCATTTTGTTCGCACTTTACAGTTTGCTCTTAATAGTTTGAGGGCTTGCTTCATACTAAACCTCATATCAAGCGTTAACAATTTATTAGGGATATACTCCTTCACATATGGCAATGCGTCCCGTATAGTTGAAATATGCAACTTTTGAGCTAGCATCTTGATGACCTCAATATCTTGAGAACTAGTAGCAGTTGCAACTTGCATCGCAAATAAATGAGAAGGTAAAGCAAGATAGACACGTAAATTAGGGTATTCTCTCCATCCCTTACCTACTGTATACACATCCAAGATTTCTCTTACTGCCTCGTCTAACCAATTCTCGGATATGTTTTCGCGTACAGCAATTTGTGCAATTATAGCTCGAAGATTTGTACTTTGTCCTCCAAAGTAGGCATCAATGTCATTAGGTATAAATATAGCATTCTCATCACCAGCTAGATATGCATCTATATCTCTACGCACTTCGGGCTTCTTGATGCCAAGCAGGACTTTGATTCCATCATGCACCAAAATTTCGCCTGTTATACCCTGCTTCTGCAACTCTTGCCCAAGCAGTTTTAGATATTTTTCAGCATCTTCTCTAGTCATTGCATGATGTTTCCTATAATTTGTGTGATATGGCGTTAGTGGTAGTATAGGGCATACATTGTATGAGTAGCAAGATATTTTTAGTCGCGCATAAAAAAGCGTCTCCGTGAGTTTCCACAGAGACGCTTTTTGTTTGCATTGAGTTACGCTAGCGTATGCTCTTCCGAACCGAGAAGTTGATGAACAACTTCTTTGATATGACCGGATGAGATACCGTACAGCTCTTTTAGCAGAGTTG
>CAXUHF010000143.1:0-908 GCA_964250765.1 uncultured Ktedonobacteraceae bacterium
GACATGGAATGTCAGGCCGTAACTCTACATCTCTCTTCTCTATCATTCTTTTATGGCATTCCAAAAGTAGTTTGAGAGTTGGACGTAACCAGCAGGACTAGGATGGAAGCCGTCACCACTGATATATTCTGGATGCGCGGTAAGCTGACTTTCGTGGCTGAACAAATCGACAAGCGTTACCTGATAACGAGTTGCGGTTGCAGCGATAGTCGTGTTCCAGCGCCGAATTTCAGCAACCGTCTTCACCTTTTGGCTAGCGGATTGACTTGCAAAAGCTGGTAGAAGCGTCAAATTTGGCAAGTTTGCCATAACAATGCGAGCTTTTGTGCCTGCACGCAGTTGTTGTAGAAGGCTATTCAAGTCCTTCATATATCCATCGTATGGCACACCCCCAACAAAATCATTGGCGACTAGCCAGATAGTGATGAGTGTCGGCGACGTGTTTAGTGCAAGGGGCAACTCTTGTGTCAGTGCTTCATGTAAACGAATACCGCTTACGCCAAGGTTGAGTAAGTGTGATCCTTTTTGCAGATGTGCCGCTAGGAGTGGTACATAGCCCTGCGATCCCGGTTCATTGCTGCCAACGCCAACTGCGTCAGAGGCACCAAGTGCGACATAGGTAACGGGTGCGGAAAGTATTTGCTGAGCAGTAATAGCTTGTGTTGCCGTTGGTGCAGGCTTAGGTATAGTTGTCGTACTCGTTGGGCTACCCCCACAGGCTACAGAAAGAAATGCAAGCAGGCAAAGGAGGAGTGCTGTACGTATATATATCTTCATTTTCTTGTTTTCATGCTAATAGGTTACTATACGTACATATTGTATCACAGCACTGACAAGAAGAGGAGCCCAGACAAAAAATTAGACAAAAATTTTTATTTGGGGAGGTATTTTTTTTGTTAATATTGTTT
>CAXUHF010000143.1:918-8366 GCA_964250765.1 uncultured Ktedonobacteraceae bacterium
CCCCAATGTTTTTCTGGGCTCCTCTTCTTGTCTCTTACATTCTGCTTTGATAGGCACGGCGGAAGTAGGTAAATGCTTCGCGATCCTTGCCGCGTGCTTCGAGTAATTGAGCGTATTGAATAGATCGTTCCGTCAATTCTACCTGTCGATGTAAATGTTCTAACATGGTCAGACCTTGTACAAAGTGCTTATCACCGCTATCAAACACTTGTTGTGCGTATTCAATGCGTCCAAGAACCAATAATGCGTCAGCCGTAATAATTGTTTCGCCCAGTGGTTGTGCCAGCTTACATGCATCCTCCGCATATCTGCGAGACTCGTCTATGTTCTGCTGCGCAAAATGCCATTCCGCGATACGAGCAGAGATGCTAGCCTGAACCAGTGGATCAGTTATTTCTTTTTCTTTCATCACGGAAAGTTGAACATACGCCTCTTCTGAATCTCTTTGTATCAGTGCCTGACCAAGATAATGATATAAGTCACCTTTCAACTGCTTTTGTGTCTCTTGTTCAGAATAGGCCAATGCTTGATAACCATAGAGTGCAGCAGCATAGTAGTCCTGGTTGTCGATAGAGAACGTCGCAAGCGCATTGTATATTGTCTCTACTTGTTGTGGTGCTGCTTGTGATTGTGCAAGCGTGTCGAGTGCATTATGAAACATAGATATAGCGTCATTAGGTTGCTCAATCTCTGCATAATGTGTTCCTAATTGTGCAAAGGTACGGGTGATAAGAAAAACGTCGCGGACTTGAGTTTCTTCCAATACATTTAGACAACGTTGATGTGCGAGAAGAGCCTGTGTTGGATTGCGCATAGCTGCAAATGTGTTCCCCAGCATAAAGAGTGTATGTGTATGAAGATAGTGGTTATTTGCATCTTTAGCGATTTGTATCAATTCAGAAAAAATATGTTCCGCATCCTCTAAATGATCTGTCAAAAAGTTGGAATAGCCTGACAAATAGCGGTGCCATAGCTGTTGTGAACGCTTCAGACGTTTTGCCGATACTTTGCTTAGAAGCGCAAGAGCTTTTGCTGGCTCATTCTGGCTGATGCGTACCTGAGCATCAAGCAAAACCATTTCGCCCTCATCGTCCTCGCGTTCGGGCTGTAGAGGAATGGCTGATTGACGATCATCCTGTTGTGGACGTTTGGGCAAAAGCTCAGTCGAGGCAAGCCCAAGACGCCCCGCGAGAATTTCCAATGCTCGTAGCGATGGATGGATTTGTCCACGCTCAATAGCCGAGATATAGCTTACCGAGAAATCTGGTGCGGCAAGTTTGCCTTGTGTATAATGCAAAGCAACACGAGCGGCACGTATTTTTTCCCCCACAGATTTCCCAATCTTATTAGGGGATGGATCAGGGGACATAATGGGCCTCCTACACACGAATTTTTTTACAAAAGAAATCAATGAATAAATAAGAAAATTCATAATACTTGTATTGTAAAGTACAGATGTGTTTTGTGTCAATATCCTATCCTCTATGAATACATGTCAGGAAATATTTATACAATCTTTATATCTTCTCAGTGTAATTGTTCGCTTGCTACCGAAGGAGGTTCTAGTCTTCCTGCTCATGTTATAATGGATGACAAAAACGATAGCTATAGGACATTGCTTGAGGAGAGAATAAACATGTTTCGTTTTTTGACGGCAGGAGAGTCACATGGACCTTGTTTGACCATTATCGTTGAAGGGTTGCCTGCTGGACTGAGCGTGGAGAAGACTCTTGTGGACGCTGATCTGCGACGCAGGCAAGGTGGCTATGGACGCGGTGGACGTATGAAAATTGAGAAGGACGTAATTTCCTTTTTAGCTGGAGTACGGCATGGTAAGACGCTTGGCTCTCCCATTACGATGCAAATTGAGAACCGCGATTGGGTCAATTGGGAAGAGCGCATGAGTGCCGAGCCAGTAGAGGCAGAAGTTGAAGCAGTAACGCGTGTACGTCCTGGTCATGCCGATTTTACTGGTGCCATAAAGTATGGGCATGACGATGTTCGTAACGTCATTGAGCGTTCGAGTTCGCGTGAGACCGCTTCACGCGTTGCCGTTGGCGGCCTATGCCGCCAGTTTCTAGCACAATTTGGCATTGAGATACATAGCCATGTGCTTTCCATTGTCGAAGTTGGCTACGATACGCCGCCAGCTATGACACGAGATGCCTATCCCGAAGGCATGTGGGAAGCAGTCGAGGCATCGCCTATGCGCTGCGCCGATTCAGCACTTACCGAACGCATGATTGCTCGCGTCGTGGAAGGCAAGCATGAGGGTGATACCTGCGGTGGTGTATTTGAGGTGGTCGCCTTCGGAGTTCCGATTGGCCTGGGCAGTTTCAGTCAATGGGACCGTCGCCTCGGTGCGCGTCTAGGGATGGCGATGATGAGCATTCCATCAGTAAAGGCGATGGAGATTGGTGCTGGCTTTGCCACAACACGTACCACAGGTTCGCATGTTCACGATGTGCTGCGACACGAAGAGAATGGGCATTGGTCACATCTCACGAATAATGCAGGTGGTGTTGAGGGTGGCATCACAAATGGTGAGCCGCTCGTAGTTCGTGTGGGTGTGAAACCCATACCAACATTGGCGCATCCTCTGCCCTCAGTCGATTTAGCGACAGGCGAGAACATCGACCAGAGCCGCTATGAACGTAGTGATGTGTGTGTCGTACCAGCAGCAGGTGTTGTTGGTGAGGCTATGATGATGATGGTTTTAACCGAAGCACTCCTTGAGAAATTCGGTGGTGATAGCATCGAAGAGACGACGCGGAATTATAAAAACTACATGTAGGGACCGATTTATCGCGTCCTCTTTGCTTCTCGATTGCTGACAAGGACGCGATAAATCGGTCCCTACATACTTGCCAGGATGGGGCAACAATGATACAATCGCGCTAAAAGTATGTATCATCATATATCAAAGCAGAGGACGCTTTCATGGATATAAATGCAAGTATACGTAAGCTTACCTTAATTTTTGTCGCGCTGTTTATTGGTCTAAGTGCTGGCCTTGTCTACTGGCAAGTAGTGGTAGCACAACAGGTAACGGCTAATCCACATAACAGCCGCCCTTATCTTAACAGCAATGCTCCTGTACGTGGCAAAATCTTTGATCGTAACGGTGTCTTACTTGCCGACTCACAACCCGCTCCCAACGGTGGATTTGTGCGTCATTATTACGACCCCTCGCTTGCAGGGCTAATCGGATATTATGTTCCCAACTACCGTGCCACAGGCATCGAGGCTCAGTACGACGATTATCTCAGTGGTCGCAAAGGTTTAACGGCACTCGATAATACAATTAACAAAACGCTGCATCGTCCGCCAGTTGGCGATAATATCTATCTCACTATTGACGAGCGCATTCAAAAAATTGTCAACCAGGACTTTGATACGCCAATCGTTATCGACAATGTAAATACATTCCAATCAGATCGCGGTTCGGTTATTGTAACAGACCCACATACGGGCGATGTTTTAGCAATGCTCAGTCGTCCCTATTTTGATCCCAACAAGATGGTAGCGACCCTTTCTGCAAATGATCTTAGCTACTACAATAGTTTAGCGAAAGATACAAAAGAAAATGCGCTGGTTGAGCGTCCAATACAAAGTACCTACATTCCTGGCTCGACCTATAAAACGATGACGCTTGTTGCAGGTCTGGACTCAGGAGCCACTACGTTAGATACGCCATTTAGCAAGGAGCAAGCACTAGGACCTGTTACCTATAATGGTCATAATATTGGACCAGTGGGTAATAATATTGATGGGTATACGTTTCGTTACCCAGTGACAACCGAATATGGGTTCTCGCATTCTGATAATGTGATCTATGCGCAAATAGGCGTAAAAACTGGCGCGCAAATATGGCTCGATTATAATAAACGTTTTTATGTAGGTTCACAAATTCCTTTTGATCTGCCCGTACAGCCTAGTAGTGTAGAGGGTCAACCCTTTCAGGATGTCAACCTCGCATCGGGTGCATTTGGGCAGGGCTATGACTCCATAACACCAATGCAAATGTCGGTGCTGAATGATGCCATCGCTAACGATGGTCAACTTATGCGTCCTATGTTAGTGCAGAAAATCCTGGACACGAATCAAACGCAGATAGAGAAGTACGATGCTCAACCGCTAGGATCAGCACCACAAATGTCGCAACAAACAGCGCGCAGTGTACGTCAGGCGATGCTAGGTGTGGTCCGTTGCGGCTCCGGCTCTTTGAATGTTGTCAAACTAGGAACCTCACCCTATACAATTATTGGCAAGACAGGAACCGCCGAAGTCGGTGGAGGTCTAGCTGCAAATTCGTGGCTGATTACACAGGCCCCTTACGATATGAATAATCCCAGCGTCATGCCGAGGTTAAGTATTGTTGGCATGAAGGAAAATGCTGGTGAGGGTGGTGCATCAATTGGTCCAATGATTACTCAGATGTACAGTGACATCTTCAACAATGTGATAAAGGTAACGGCTCCAACGCCACCACCTTATACCTATTGTTGCTCTACCAAGTTGCTACAGATTGGTTGTGCATAACTACAAAAACATGTAGAAATGGTCGGGGCCGCATTTCATTGCGACCTCGACCATTTCTACATGTTTTTGTTCATGTTTTGAATGGGGTAAAACGGGCTACAACATCCCACAAATAAAATTGGCGTCGTTCATTACAGAAATTACTATATCGCGTGGGTATGCTACTTTTTTATGCCCATTTCTGAAGAAGGTAGAAATATGGTACACTGGGAACACCGCTACTTGCTAGGTACAATGATATTCACAGTTGCGGGAGATGTTGTGCGCGACTTTGACGATGAATATGAAGCGTGGAGTTGGTTGGAAAAAGAGGGCTGGGGCCTTGTCGCTATCGCTCCGCCAGACCCTGTACGTCCAGGCGTGTGCAAATACTACTTCAAGCGGCAGCGTCCCCCGACAGTAACGCGTACGCCGATTACATCTACACACCCTGTTGTTGAGTCAAAATATAGAGGATGATAACGAGTAAGCTATGACATCTTCCTGGCGTTCACCACTCGACCCCGAACGGGTTATGCAAATCTCTGTAACACACTGGCAACGCGATGAGCAGCAGTTTCGTGACGATCAGTTGACGATTGAAGAACCTCTGGAGTTGCGCATTTCTCATCGCAGTCTCGCAGTCATTATGCGTACACCCGGACATGATCGTGAACTGGCGATGGGCTTTCTACTTACAGAGGGTGTCATTACTCATGCCGAGGATGTACTGTCTGTGGAAGAAGACTTTGACGATGATGGTTTGCCGCTGGCTAACGTGTTTAATATCACGTTACGTAGTGAACGTCAGCAGGAAGCAATACAGGCTCAACCTGTGGCCTTTGAACGTCACTTCGCTGTTTCTGCGAGTTGTGGTCTGTGTGGTAAAAATAGCATTGCAGACCTGATGACCACTACACCTCCCTTAGCACCCGATACTCTGCGCTTTTCGTCTACCGTGCTGTATGAACTCGCGGCACGTCTGCGAACAGGGCAAGCAGTGTTTCAATATACAGGTGGACTTCATGCGGCTGGTATCTTCGACGTGCGGGGCGAACTTCTCTTGTTACGTGAGGATATAGGACGCCACAATGCCGTTGATAAACTGATTGGACATAGCTTGTTACATGGCACGTATCCCTACCATGACCGCATTTTATTGGTAAGTGGACGGACCTCGTTTGAAATTCTACAGAAGGCATTATTGGCACGTATTCCATGTGTCGCGGCAATTTCGGCTCCGTCCAGTCTTGCAGTTGAGCTTGCCGAACAAAGTGGCATCACGCTGATCGGTTTTTTGCGTGACCACTCGATGAATGTGTACACACATCCTCAACGGATTGTATGATATGTACAGGTACGGTATAATCGCTCTATTATGCAGAATGCAATTACAAACACAACTGATACAATCGCTGCCATTGCCACTCCCCCTGGTATAGGTGGCATCGGCGTAATACGTGTAAGTGGAGCTGATGCGTTCACTCTAGTCTCGCCACTTATTCAACGTCCCAAAGGGCAGGGAGATGTGCCATCCTCCCATCAATTGACCTATGCACATGTCATACATCCTCTTACTCAAGAGGTGTTAGATGACGTATTAGTCGCGTTTATGCGTGCGCCTCATACCTACACACGTGAGGATGTGGTGGAGATACAGGGACATGGTGGTCCTCTTGTGTTACAGCGTATCCTCTCTGCTGTTCTGACACAAGGCGCACGTATGGCGCAACCTGGCGAATTCACGTTGCGTGCCTTCCTCAACGGACGTATCGACTTAGTGCAGGCTGAGGCGGTGATGGACCTGATTGGGGCACAGACGGAAGCTGGGCAGCGTCTCGCAGTGCAACAGTTGCGCGGACGCCTTTCAGAGCAATTACAAGCTGCGCGTCATGCCGTGCTTCATGTGATAGCACAAATTGAGGTGAGCATTGATTTTCCTGAAGAGGACGTACCAACACCACAGGCTGCGACTCTACATCCGCTTATCAAAGTAGCACAACGTCAAGTAGAGCAACTCCTGCTGGGTGCAGAACAGGGACGTGTCTATAAACAAGGTTTACGTACCGCGATCATTGGTCGTCCCAATGTTGGGAAATCAAGTCTGCTTAATGCACTGTTACGGACTGACCGCGCAATCGTCACACCTGTAGCAGGTACAACACGCGATACAGTGGAAGAGGTGGCGAACCTGCGCGGTATCCCTCTGCATTTAATTGATACAGCAGGAATTACTCCAACAGATGACCCTATTGAGCAGATTGGTGTGCAAAGAAGCCGTGCTGCTGCCGAGAGTGCTGATATCGTAATACTTGTTTTTGATGGCTCCGAGACACTTACTGAGCAAGATCGCAACGTCTGCGCTGAGGTACGGGCGATGGGCTTTGGCGAGGCTCATAATAGTAACGCTTCTTATAACAAAGAAAGACCAGTTGTCGTTGTGGTGAATAAAGCTGATGCATTCCAAGCTATACATAGAGACGAGCTACAACGCCTGTGGCCTACATCTCCCTTTGTGCATACATCAACGCGTACAGGTGTTGGTTTACCTGCACTAGAGGATGCAATTGCAGAACTTGTACTAGCAGGTAAAACTGTGTCGAGCGACAGCGTACTTGTTACAAGTGCGCGGCACCAGGAAGCTTTACAACGTGCCTCCGACCATATGCGAGCAGCGCAAACTTCTCTCGAACAGGAGTTGCCACTTGACTTTGTATCAATAGACCTGCGTGCAGCCTATGAAGCACTTGGTGAGGTCACAGGTGAGACGGCAAGTGATGATCTACTTGACACCATTTTTCATGAATTTTGCATTGGAAAGTAAAATGAATACTACAAGACGTAGCGTGATAGTCCTGCGGATGCCCCCCCCCCCGAAAAAGTGGTGGGAGTCGTGGGGGGGTGGGGCGGGCGGGGGGGGGGGGGGG
>CAXUHF010000143.1:8376-13632 GCA_964250765.1 uncultured Ktedonobacteraceae bacterium
CGGGTGTCGCCCACGTCCTTAAAATTTTCCCTTTTTTTTTCTGTGAGTGGGCATCCGCAGGAGGTAGAGGAGAGGATTATGAAAAATTTACTCAATCAACGGCGACTTATTTCTATTATAATTTCTGTTTTTGTGCTTATTGTAGTTATAGTATTTGGTATTTTTCAGTACGTTATACCTCATGACTCAAAAGCGACGATAGCTCGTGCGAAACCAACGCCAAGTCCAACTGCTACGCTATCCCCAACTCCAACGCTTCCTCCAACGCCGACACCTATTCCTATAGTAACATTGCCTACCGTTAGTCCATCACAGGTGCGAGGAGTGGAAGGTACTGCGGATACAAGCTACCCTGGTATCTCCTGGCGACGTATGGGCTATCCTACGTGTGGTTGGGGTAACTTGACGGGAAAAGTGCTCTTTGACACAATACAAAACTATCATAAACAAGGCGTGCGCGTCCTCTTGACCATCTGTCAAGGATCGAATAACAATGTGTATAATCCGAAGCAACTTGTGGATGCGGCACAAGGACGACCAGATGCCGTACAATGTGGCAACGAAGAGATGAAATATGACCCTTCGGTTGCGTTTCTTTATATACAACCACAAAACTTCGCAAAATTTTATGATGCTTGTGAGCATGCAATGCATGCTGTACGCCCTGATATTCCTGTCTTGCTCGGCTCGCTAGACCCGCATGTTGGTGGTATTGACTATCAGCCGCTTTTGAATCAGGTTGAATATCTTAACGAAATGCAGCAAGCGATGAATACAGTCGTACATCCTGGTGGACATTGGAATTGGCATACACAAACGCTGGGACTCATTGATAGCTGGCATAATGGTTATCCTGATGGCAATACGAATAGCCTCTATCATCTCTTCGACTTTTGGGCGCAGCAGTTTGGAGTTGGTCTGAATAGTGGAGCGTTAGGAAAGCATTTGTGGGTTGTCGAGGGAACCGGTTGCTTTAAAGGTTGTGGTGTGGACCCTAATAATAGCTATCAAGTTGCGGTCTCACATGTTCTGGCATTAATTACTGATGCACAAACGGCTATACAGCATGGTGTGCCAATCTTTTATTTCAGTGGGAAAGATTTTACTTCTGCTGGCTACTACTGGCCCATTGGCTTGCTCGATGAGGGTGGACATCCTAAACCTATTCGACAAGACCTCGGTATGGGTAGTCGTGTGCTCACTCTCTCATGTGGTGCTAAAAGCGTGAACGTGGTCAATCAGGAAGAGCTTCTTGCCAAGATGTACGCAGGCTGTTCCTTAGAAGGAGATTACGCAAGCGTGGTGTATTCATAGAAATCACAACTGTAGGGGTCTGATTCATTACACCCTGTTGGCATTCACGTATGTTGAAGGATGTTGAAACGTATTTCATGTACCTCAACATTTGTATATTGTTTAGCGGGTGTAATGAATTAGACCCCTACAAAGGAAACATTGTATGAAGAAACTTTCTTTGCTCAAAAAGCCTTCATCTATTATACTAATCATTGTATTGCTCAGTACTATTCTTTTAACAACATTATCATATAGACTTGTCGTACTCGCAAAACCACAAACGATCAGTTCCGGTATAACTGCGATGCCAACGTCTACTGTTCCTATTGGAGCACTGCCAGCACTACCATCAATACAAAGTCCATCACAGGTGCTTGGTATTGATGCTAAACCTACAACCTATCATGCAGGTATTTACTGGGTGCGTATTGGCTACCCAAATTGCGGTTGGGGTAATTTACGCGGTACTCTGCTCAAGAATACGATACAGATGTTTCATCGGCAGGGAACGCGTGTTCTGCTGACCTTTTGCCAGAACGGAAACACTTCACATCTCTTTGACACTGCACCACTTTTTGATGCCGCGCAAGGATTGCCAGACGCTGTGCAGTGCGGCAATGAGCAGATGAAAATTGATCGTTCAGTCGCCTTTTTACATGTTTCACCAGAAAACTTCGCACGCTTTTATGACCTATGCCAATACGAGGTTCATGCAATTCGACCAAACATTCCTGTATTACTTGGCTCGTTAGACCCACATGTTGGGGGTGTCGATACGCAACCACTTGCCGATCAGGTGAGCTACTTGAATCAGATGCAGCAGGCAATGAACACAGTCGTACATCCCGGTGGACATTGGGATTGGCGTACACAAACGTTGGGTCTCATTGATAGCTGGCATAATGGTTGGAGCAATGGTGGACCCGACGCAAGTGTTAATAGCCTCTATCATCTCTTCGCTTTCTGGGCACAACAGTTTCATGTCGATCTCAATAGTGGAGCATTGGGGAAACACCTCTGGGTTGTTGAGGGAACCGGCTGCTTTAAAGATTGTGGTATAGATATACACAATGCAGCTCAGATAGCCATTTCACACACATTAACGCTGATTATCGACGTACAAACGGCACTGAAGTATAAAATTCCGTTTTTCTACTTTAGCAGTGCTGATTTTGACTCTGTAGGCTATCTTTGGCCTATTGGTGTGCTAGACATTCACGGCAAGCCCAAACCACTGCGGCAGGACCTGAAAATGGGTGCGCGTAGCCTCACGCTCTCTTGCGGAGATAGCAAAGTGAATGTAATTGATCAGGAAATATTGCTTGCCAAGCTTTATAGTGGATGTACGGTGCCCGATAATTATGAAAGTGTCATAGCGAGCTAAAATATGTGAAAGCTAAAGCAAGTAGCCCAATTGTTTTGGGTTTGCTTAACAACCTTGCTAAGTAGTAAAGTTAATACAATGTTATTACAACGAGTAAGAAAAAGACTTACTACATACTACTATTGTGGAGCAAGCGTATGAAGACCAATGTAGTCGTACGCCCGTTTTTAAAGTGGGCGGGTGGAAAGAGGCAACTGCTACCAGAGTTGCTAAAATATGTACCAAAGCAGCAGAATACAACTTATTATGAACCTTTTATTGGCGGTGGTGCCTTGCTATTTTCGATTCAATGGAAGAAAGCGGTTATCAGTGATCTAAATACAGAACTTATTAATTGTTATCAAGTTGTGAAAGATTCTGTAAAAGAGCTTATTGATGAGTTAGGTAAACATCATAATGACGAGCAGCACTACTATGAGGTCCGAGATTGGGATCGTTCTCCTCATCACATTGAACGCTCACCAGTAGAGAGAGCCGCAAGGATTATATTTCTTAACAAGACGTGCTTTAACGGTTTATTTCGTGTGAACTCACAAGGACAATTTAATGTACCCTTTGGACATTATGCAGAGCCAAACATCGTTGATCAAGGCGTTCTGAGGGCTGTGAGTAGCTATCTTAATGAGAATGATGTTCAGATGCTGAATGCAGATTTTGCATGTACTGTTAAAGATGCCAGGCGCAACGATTTCATTTATTTTGATCCTCCTTACGATACAGTTTCAGACCCAGCATCTTTTACAGGTTATGATCTTAAAGGCTTTGGAAAAGAAGAACAGAAGCGTTTGAAAGAGGTATTTGACGATCTTAATTACAAAGGGTGTAAAGTTCTTCTTAGCAATGCTTATACTCCTTTTGTGGTAAACTTGTATCAAGAGTATAAGCATGTAAAAGTGGAAGCCTCGCGCGCCATCAACTCAAACGGGCAAAAGCGAGGTAAAGTAGATGAAATACTGGTGATGAATTATGGCTGACGCGAAGAAAACCCAAAATGATAAGGCGTGGGAGCAGCTATTCAGTAAGTACCACGTTTTAGATTCGATAGGGAGGAATGGACGCTTTGTTATTAGCTCAACTGAAATAAATAAAGTAAGAGAAAGTAGACTAATGGCAAAATTTGATCAATCTGTCAATCTCCCAAAAATATTTAGCGATAATAATCTTTCTATCTTGCCAATTTCTCGTTCAGAGTACGTTATTGGAACATTTAATGCACACAAAAAGGTTGAGTACGATACATCCATTAGCCCTGAACCTATTTCATTTCCCTCTAATATTCAGAGCATTGACCCTTCTGATATATATTCTGAAGCCATTGCTTTAAATTACGTATTTAACGCAGACATTATCAATGATCTTGTAAATGAGAAGACCCTGCATACAGTATCAGGGCGCATGTCTACAGCAAAGTTCAAGTTTTCTATTGCAAACAGTCGTCTTCTTGGTCAACCATATCAGATTGATGTCGAAAATTCGCAATGTGAGATAGATGGAGGATATGAAGGAGAACACTACTTTGTACTTGTAGAAGCTAAGAACTACGCAGTCGAAGACTTTCTTGTTAGACAACTTTATTATCCGTATAGACTTTGGTCGAGTAAACTGACTAAAAAGGTTATACCTGTTTTAATGACTTTCTCACAAGATATCTTTGATTTCTTCATTTTTGATTTCGTTAATGATATGGAATATAGTTCATTGCAGCTTATCGCACAGAAACGATATGCCTTGGCCTCTGAGCCAATAACTACTGACGATGTTTCTTCTATTTTAGCACGAACCAAAGTCATTTCTGAACCCGATAATGTTCCTTTTCCACAAGCAGATACCTTTGACAAAGTAATGGATCTTCTTTCATTACTTGCAAATAAAACACTTACGAAAGATGAAATTACTGAAAATTATCAATTCGAGGATGAGCGACAGACGCACTATTATACTTCTGCGGGACGCTATCTTGGGCTAATAGATAGTTTTATTGATGCAGTAACACAGGAAACAACATATAGGCTTACAAGTGAAGCTCGGCGTATACTCAGTCAAAAACATAAACAAAAACATCTCGAGATAATCAAGAAAATTTTTGAACATGCTGTACAAAATTATGTTTTCCAACTTGCTCTTCAACGGGGAAAGATACCATCAAATGATGAGATTAGCCAAATTATTAGAGATAATGGAATAAAAATTGCTGGGCAAACTATTGGTCGGCGTGCACAAACTGTTAGTCGTTGGATGGATTGGATATGGAAGCAAATAGAATAATAACAATTAGCATTCCAAAAGTGAATTTTTATAAAATTATAAAAACTCCTCGAAAAACCCTTGACAATGAAGTACGCTTATGGCATAATAACTTCGTTGCCAATGCAGACACAGTAATCTTCCTGGTAAGCAAACCTCATACAGGTTTCTCCCTAGAAAGCAAAAGTTCTACAGGCTACCTTTCACAAAAAGGATGAATGGCCTGAGAATTTGCGTCTCTGTTTTTGCTGGTAGCAGAGCAGTAATATAGCTGTAAACAAGCACCTTGACAATTGAAGAGTGGAAAGCAGAACAGAACATATAGGTAAGAA
>CAXUHF010000144.1:0-13594 GCA_964250765.1 uncultured Ktedonobacteraceae bacterium
AAAAAAAACACATCATAAAAAAAAAAAAAATAACTTTTGTTGGGCGGCCCCCCCCGACGCTTCCCCCCCCCCATCTCTCTTTCTGTCAAAAACTACAATACTAATGGATTGCTTTGTGGCAGATCGGGCGTAAATTCGTGCAACACAATAGAGGCATCACAGACTTGATCGGGCGCAATCCAGAGAATGGGGCGTGGATAGTCTGGATGCTCTTTGTAAGTGTATGTGACATTGTGGGCATCGAGGTAGCGACGTGACGCCGTGAGGTTCTCGACAGCCAGAGTTATACGGCACAGACTTTCGCCAAATTGTTGAAGGTGCTGTGCCAGTGCGCCCGGTTCTGGTAGATAGGTGGCATCGCCGATAGGATCGAGAAAGGTGGGTAGCGGTGTAGCTAGTTCAAAACTCTGTGCACTCTCATCAAAGCGAAATGCCACAAGCGTTGCGTCCCACGAATCCGCTTCACCCGAAAACTGCTCCGATGCTTGTAGGCCATAGATGTGTGCAAACCGTTGTGTTGCCTCGTCAAGGTCTGCTACCACCAGCGTGGTACTGAGCACTTTTGTCACGCCCAATGGATGCTCTGGTGGAGTAGTCCATCCAGCTAGACGAGAACGTCTTTCCTTCCCTGTACTATCATGTTGAATCAGAAACGGATAGTGTTGTGTCAGGTCAGGACGTTCAATGTTGGTACGTAACCAGCCTCTTGTATGACCGTCTCCTGCATTGAGCGACCCTTTTTCAGGTCCAACAAGAGAAATGCCTCGCGCCTTTATTGCCTCGGTATCCGCTTGCAAATCGTTTGAGGCCAGCACGAAGTTCAAATAGCCCTCACCCTTTGCCAGTCGTTCCACGATGCTCGTCTGAGCCTCGGCTGGTGTGCGAACCGTAATGAGTTCCAGGTAGGTGTCTCCAATTACGATGATACGATTCGCTGTGCCAACCTTTGGATGAACGCCGCCACCGCTTGGTATCAGTCCGAGCTTATCCCGAAATATCTCTGTTGCTGCGTCAAGGTCTCTCACGCCGATAATGATATGGTCAAGTCCTGTTAGCATCGGTCCCTCTTCTTGATTATGAAAATTATGCTATTGTGTGTTTCCAGTATACAAAAAAAGCGGTTTAGAATGTCAAACGTGGGCGAAGGTTTGATTTTTTCAACCGCTTTTTTTGTGTAATAGTTACCCGCGTGTACGAACGAGTTCACGGTCGCCGATGGTCTTTGGACCATCAACACGTCTACGACGACCAAAGCTGAGTTCACCCTTCTCCCACATGACCAGTAACATACTAGCGTTGAAGATGGAAGAGTAAGTTCCGCTTATGATACCGATGAGCAGTGCTAATGTGAAGTTATGCACGCTACCTGTACCACCAAAAAGTGTTAAAGCACTCAGAGTGAAGATAACTGTCAGTGATGTATTGAGTGAACGTGCCAATGTTTGTACAAGGCTTGCGTTTACCACTTCATCGAAGCTTTCAGAGGTACGGCGTTGCATGTTTTCTCGGATACGGTCAAACACCACAATTGTGTCGTGGACCGAGAAACCGACGACTGTTAGCAGTGCTGTGATAAACAGCGTATCTACCTGGATGTGGAATGCCCAACCCAGGATAGAGAAGATGCCGACAACCACCAACACGTCATGCAGCAATGCGATAATCGCACATGCACCATAACGCCATGGTTTGGACACCTTACGGAATGCAAACGAGATGTAAAGCAGAATGAGTACCGATGCCGCGAGAACCGCGAAGATAGAATTTCGGATGGTATCGCTCGCAACTGATGGACTCACTTCGTAGTTTCCATTTAACGCGACATACGCGCCAGTACCGTTTAATAGTGCTGCATACACTTTTGGCAGATCGTTCTCACCAATAGTTGACGTTGTTGCAATGCTTACCACCTGTGTCGAACGGCCCTGCTGTACATCGATAACCTTCACAGGTGTACCGGTAGAAGCAGGAGTACTGGCAACGGTGGGTGTTGCCTTTACGGTTGGTGAAGGCGTTCCTGTGCTTGTCGTTGCAACAGGTGTTGCGCTTGTTGCAGTCGTAGCACCTGTATTCGGCAACTTAGCAAGGGCTGTCTGTATGTCACTCAGTTGAGGTGCATTCGTAAATGCTGTTAGCGTTACTTGTGTAAACAATTTTCCGTCAGAGCCTGGAATATCAACAAATGTAGTTTTAACAGTGCTACCATACTTGTTTTGTATCGCTGTGGTGATTGCGCTCTGTACAGTTCCATCAACTTGTGTGTTGAGGTGCACCCAAACAATTTTATTACCTGCTTGCGATGCATTTGTACCTGCGTCACCAAGTGTCACCTGAAGATCAGTGAGCTTGAGTGGCTTGAGTGCCGTTTGTACTTGCTCAATCGTGAGCACCTTTTGTGGACGCAGATCAACGGTGGCACCACTACGGAAGTCGATACCAACGTTGAGGCCCGTCGTGAGAAGCGAGATCAGCCCTGGCACAATAATCAAAAGCGAAATGCCGATAAAAATCCAGCGATATTTTACGAGATTAAACACAACACACTCCTCTACACAATGCTATTCCGCCGTGCCAACGATGCGGTGGCAGTAGCAATGGAGCCAGCAGGAAGCCCGAACAACGCGGGATGATTGACAACGCCTGTCGGAACAAGCAGGTTTAACAATGTACGCGTGACAACGACCGCTGTAAACATACTCACGACGACACCTAAAAAGAGTGTTGAGGCGAAGCCAACGATGATGCTCGCGCTAAAGTTGCTGCCGAAGTAGAACAAGACCGCGCATGTAATCAGGGTTGAAATGTTTGAGTCGCGGATAGAGGGCCAAGCACGTCTCCATCCAATGTCAATTGCCGAGGAAAGCAGCCTACCAGCACGCAGTTCCTCTTTAATACGCTCAAAGATCAGGATGTTTGCGTCTACCGCCATACCAATTGAAAGCACGAAGCCGGCAATACCAGCAAGTGTTAGCGTAACTCCAGCAACCTTGAAGATGGCAAGCGTGAACAACGCGTACAACACTAGTGCTACGTCTGCCAACAGTCCTGGCAAGCGATAGTACAGCAGCATGAACAGGACTACGATACTTAATCCAATCGTGGCAGCGAGAATGCTGCGATTGATAGCATCCTGCCCAAGTGTTGGTGAGACTGTTTCATAACTTGCAATTGTCAAAGGTACTGGAAGCGCACCATACTTGAGGACGTTGACAAGTTGTGTGGCCTGATCGAGTGAGAAGTTACCAGTGATCTGACCCGTACCAGGAAGTTGTGACTGGATAACTGGTGAAGAAATGACCTGTCTATCGAGAGTGATGGTTAAGTAGTCGCCGATATGTGCCTTCGTGAAATCGCCTAAACGTCCGAATGCCGCACCCTGCATACCAAAGTTAATTTCGTAGCCGGTACCGCCCGTTTGCGAATTCTGACCTACGCTAAGTTGGTTTGGGTCCAGGTCTTTACCTGTAAAGAGTGGCTTTGTACCGCCGTTACTCGACGTGTATTGTGTGGGATCAAACGCGGTACCTGGTTGTAGGCCATTGGTACCTGTATCCCAAAACTCAAGTACGCCGCTTTTCAACAGCGTCTCGATTTGTTGCTGCTGATTACCGCCATTCAAGCCGGGTAATTCAACCGCAATACTGTATTTACCAGCCGTTTGCTGTGTGCGAATACTTGGTTCGTTAACGCCTAGACCGCCATTGACGCGGTTCTCGATCTGTGTGCGTGTGTTCTCAATCTGGTCCGATGTTGGATTTTGCCCATTTGAAGGCACTAGGAGAACACGTACGCCACCTTGTAGGTCGAGTCCTTGTTTAAAGACAAATGGATTGGGAATGCCGTGAAACGCCTGATTCGTCTTCGCATCCGGGTTGGGCCAGAAGATGACATATGCTGCGCCCACCGCCAACAAGATAATGAAGAAGAGGAGTGTGAGTGTTCCTCGCCGCATAACTATTATTTCCTCTCACCATGACTAACTATCTTACAAATTCTTACGTATGGACTCGCTTACAGCGTCCTTGTACATACTTATTTACCACAGAGGACGCGATATATCGGTCCCTACATACTGGATTGCCCGTCTTCTTCTTTGGGCGCACAATAAAGCACGTTCCATCTGAGGAACGAGGCAGTATGCCATAATTATCGAGTGCAGTATAGCATAGTTGACTCCTATTGCATATACACGATGCTGAACCCGACTATTTTCTCATCCCCGCTTTTTGGTGGAATGCTATATGTACATATGAAGAGTATGAGGGAATACAACCTTCGTTGTTTTGTTGCGTAGGTAGCTATATAAGACTAATATAGGTTTTTGTGTTTGTCGTAGGGACCAGATTTATCGCGTCCCTACGACAATTAATTGCCTATGGACGCGATAAATCTGGTTCCTACGACAATTGCTACACTACAACATTCGCATTGTACATGATAGAGTAAGATACGTCGTCATATACAAAGAAACAATTTCAGACACGTTTTAAGATAGAAATGGACAAGAGAAAAGA
Source organism: uncultured Ktedonobacteraceae bacterium (assembly GCA_964250765.1). Taxonomy (GTDB): domain Bacteria; phylum Chloroflexota; class Ktedonobacteria; order Ktedonobacterales; family Ktedonobacteraceae; genus JBBQVS01. The sequence goes on from CAXUHF010000144.1 coordinate 4,515, forward strand.
AGGAGCCTTCATTAGTTATGGAAGAAACAATGCAAGGATCGGAGTACGCGACAACGCCCACGCTCGATCCTACGCGCAAGGTTGTCATGGACGTGCGTAATATTACGAAAAGTTTACCGCTTGGTCGTGAGCGTATTGATATCCTTAAAGGCATCAGTTTTCAGATTTTGAGTGGAGAGTTTGTCTCTATCGTGGGGCCGTCTGGTTCTGGTAAAAGTACGCTCCTGGGTATTATCGCGGGGCTTGATAATCCTACGGATGGGCAAGTGTTGATCGACGGTGTAGACATCACGCGCATGGGTGAGGGACGACTTGCATCAGTTCGCAACAACAAGATTGGCATGGTCTTTCAGGCGTATAACCTGATTCCAACATTGACAGCACAGGAAAACGTCGAGGTGCCTCTGTATGTTGGCAAGCACAAGGGGTTGCCATCGACACGAGCGAAAGAGTTGTTAACACTCGTGGGACTCTCGCATCGCCTATCGCACCGTCCAAGTCAGCTTTCAGGCGGTGAGCAGCAGCGCGTGGCTATCGCGCGTTCGTTGGCGACTGATCCCGCGTTCGTTATCGCTGACGAGCCAACCGGAAACCTGGATGCGAAGAACGGCGAAAACGTGCTGAAACTGATTGCCGACCTGCGGGACCGCACTGGCAAAACATTTATCATTGCGACACATGATCCAGAAGTTGCGCGCCATGCTGATCGAGCCATTCGTATTGTCGATGGTTTGATCGCTTCCATCGACAATATGGGTGGGAGAATTACACAGTAATGAAAACCTCGATGTACTTCAATTACACTACGCGTTCGCTGTTCCGAGGAGGGCAACGCACGCTTTTGGCGATTTTCTGTGTCGCCGTAGGTGTGATGGCGATTGTCGCGTTGCAATTGGTGGGCCTCATGATTAATGGAGCCTTTAATAGCAATGTACGCGATGCCAATGGTGGCGATATAGCGGTCACATCGACCAATCAACCCTTTACACAGGACGATCTATCTTACTTCAACACGCTTAAATCGAATAATAAGATTACAGGCTATACGCCCATTGTTAATGCGACAGGGCGTGTTACGCTCAATAGCTCGACGCGACAAAGTTTCACGTTACGAGCGATTGATCCTGCAACTTATCCAGTGGTGACGCCACCGACGTTTACCACTCCTGGCGACGGTAAAATCTCTAGTCTACTCAAAAACGATTCGGTGATTGTCACGGTTCCTTTTGCCAACCAGTATCATAAAAAAGTTGGCGATGTTATTGATATTCATGCATCATCACAGCAGCAAAATGGACGCACTATTCATGCTAAGATAGTCGGCATTGTCTCCGAAACGGGCGTACTTACGCAGGCTGGTAGTGTTGTGCTTGTCTCAATCAACGATTATAAAGCTGCCGCTCCCAAAGAGGCAGTTACCTATGATACGGTGGATATCTCGACTGCGACACCTGCACAGGCTGATGCTGTAGCGAAGGACATTCAGGGCAAGTTCCCTATCTCAACCGCGCAAACTGCCGCGAGTGCGTTAAAGCAGCAACAAGACTCGGTTGATAACATCAGAAACTTCCTGGAGATTTCTGGTCTGCTAGCACTTCTAATTGGTGGTATCGGTATTGTCAATACGATGCAGGTATTGTTGTCACGCCGCAAGACCGAGATTGCGATGCTCAAGACAACGGGCTATCGTCGCTTTGATCTTTACCTGTTGTTCGGTCTCGAAGCTGGTTTGCTTGGCCTCATCGGTGGTGTGATTGGTTCAGCCGCCGCAACGGGCGTGAGCTATCTTGTGCGCAACCTTGTGCAACAGACATTTGGCTTGAACATTCCCTTTACGCTCGACCCGCTTACAATTGGCGGTGGTGTGCTGATTGGGCTAGTAACTGCATTAATCTTTGGCCTTTTGCCAATTGTGCAAGCGGCAAACATCCGCCCGTTGAACGTGATCCGTGACATACCAGAGGGTGCGGGTGCTGGTAGTGTACTCCTCACCATTGGACTGCTGATCGTGCTATCAGTGCTCTTTTGTGGTCTTGCAATCGTTATTCTGAACAATAATGTCTTCCTGGGTCTGGTTTCGGTATACGGTACATTTCTCTTCCTGGGCTTGTTGAGCCTGTTCTTGGTGCTGATAATCTTCCTGGTAAGTAAGTTACCGGTACCTGAACGCTTCAACATCTGGCTACTCGGCCTTGTGGTGATTGGTCTTGCGATTGCGGCCTTGACGTATAAGTTCTCGTTAACCTTTAGTATCCTGTTGCTTGTGGTGTCGTTGCTTGGATTGATTATCATGTTCTTGCCACGTCCTGCGAAGGCAACAACGAAGATGGCTTTCCGTAACCTCGGACGCACACGCGCTCGTACCGCTACCACTATGCTTGCGCTTTTCGTGGGCGTCTTCACAATTGGCTTGATCCTGGTGTTGGGACAAGACCTGCGTGAGAAAATCAACGGTGTGCTTGCCAGTGCGCTCAACTTTAACGTGATCTCGATCACATCAGGCAATGATACTGCCGCGTTACATAACAAACTGCATACGCTTCCTGGGCTGTCTGTATCGCAGCAAAGAAATCTTGCGACATTGGCACCTGTTTCGGTCAATGGAAAACCAATTCTGACACTTTTACCTAAAGACGACTCAAAGGCATCGACAACCAATTTAGGACGTGGTGGAACACTCTACTTCCTAAGTGGTATTGAAGGCTACGACGTTGGTAACAATCAGCTACCAAGCACTCAAAACCTCACGATTAAGAATGGGCGCAACCTGACTCCTGCTGATGCGGGAACAAACAATATCCTGGTAAACTACCAGTTGTTGGCAGATGATCCTCTGCGTTTAAAGATAGGCGATACGATTACATTTGCTAGCCTTGACCGTCGGACAGAGAAGACGCTGACCATCGTTGGTTCATACCAGCAATTATCGCTGGGGTCGAACCTGTATCCTATTCTAGGGTCGTCCGATACAGTGAATGCCCTTAGTCCTGCTGGACTCAATCAGGCGGTATTCTACATGAAGATCGACCCTGCACAAGTAGGCAAGGCTGTCGATGAGATTGGTAATACGGTGCCGAATGCGTTTGTGGTCAACCTTGCCAATATTGGTAATATTGTCAACCAGTTCTTGAATGATATTCTGTTGACTTTGACTACCATTGCTTCGCTCTCGTTATTAGCCGGTATTATCATCATTGCAAACGCTGTAGCACTGGCGATGCTGGAACGCCGACGCGAACTTGGCATTTTGAAATCAGTGGGTTACACCAGTGGAACCATTTTGAGCGAAGTCTTGATTGAAAATGGCCTCGTCGGTGGCATTGGCGCACTGCTTGCTGTGCTATTGGTAACGCTCGTGACAAGCTTGCTTGGAACGTTCCTCTTCAAGTCAGCATTTGGCGTCAATAGCGGTATTGCGCTTGCACTTATCGCTGGCTCCGCAGCATTAGCCATGTTGACCGCCGCGCTTGTCGCGTGGGGTTCCGTGCGCGTACGTCCGTTAGAGGTGCTGCGCTACGAGTGATGTTTGTATATATGAGGATTGAACATGAAGAGTCGGTGGAAAGACCACGGTTTTTCCACCGACTCTTCATGTTCAATCCTCATATATTGTGTTTGTGCTTGTCTACTCAAGCATATTGTTGTGCGTGTTACAGATAAGGAACTACGATAGTACGTAGTGGAGGAAAAACACATCATGCAAACACGACAACTTGGCAAGACAGATATACATATCACACCAATTGGCTTTGGGGCATGGGCCATTGGTGGAGGCGATTGGAGTTTTGGTTGGGGCAATCAGGAAGATAAGGAGTCTATTGCTGCGATTCAGCATTCACTCGCTATGGGCGTAAATTGGATCGATACTGCCGCAGTTTATGGCTTGGGTCACTCCGAAGAAATGGTGGGAGAGGCAATCAAGGGACGCGAACGCCCCTATATCTTCACAAAATGCTCTCTTGTCTGGGACGAGAATCGCAAGCAAGGCAATAGCCTCAAGGCAGACTCGATACAACGCGAGTGCGAAGCGAGCCTGAAACGTCTCGGTGTTGACTATATTGACCTGTATCAAATCCACTGGCCCAATCCCGATCCTGATATTGAAGAGGGTTGGGGCAAGCTGGCGGACTTGAAGCAACAGGGGAAGGTTCGTGCTATTGGCGTTTCAAACTTCAATGTAGAGCAGATGAAACGTGCCCAGAAAATTGCTCCTATCGACTCACTACAGCCACCATACTCGTTGATCCATCCCGATGTGCAGAACGAAATTTTACCATTCTGTGAGCAGGAAAGTATTGGCGTGATTGTCTATTCACCAATGTCATCAGGCTTGTTGACGGGCACAATGAGTAAGAAACGTGTGAACGATATGCCCGACAACGACTGGCGCAAAAAGAGTGAGGACTTTCAGGAGCCACGTCTTTCAAGAAATCTCAAATTCGCGCAACTCTTGAGTGATATCGGCTTTCCGCATAATGTCAGTGCTGGCGTTGTTGCTATTGCCTGGACACTACACAATTCAGCCGTTACAGGTGCTATCGTCGGTGGTCGTAGTCAGGCTCAGGTTGATGGCGTCATTCCAGCCGCCGAGTTCCACCTCAGTTCAAGCGAACTTGCCGAAATCGAGAAATTCCTGCACGATAATCCATAACAGCAGGTTTTTCAAAAGAGACAAATGGCTGTCAGTTTACAGTCATGTAAATGAACAAACGAGATGAGATACGTCAATTGTAGGGGTCTCATTCTATTACACCCTGTTGGCAGTTAGTCACGTTGGAAGGATTAGTGAGATGTTTCAACATTCTCCAACATCGTGTATTGCCAACAGGGTGTAATAGAATGAGACCCCTACAATTCATCAAGACCACTCTAATACACCCGTTAATAACATTTTCCAACATGACTCGTGAGCAACCTGTCCTCATTAGATAATTGCACCCCTCCTTCGTTTAATTATACAGGGAACCTTGACAAAGACGTATCCTCATGGTACATCTTATATAGCAGATAGCTATATTCAAAGAACGTATGTAATAGAGACAAGAGAGGGAATACTCCTATATGACGACGTTTCCGGAACAAAATATGTCCCCTTTTTCTATGGAACAACAGGTGGTGCCGCAACAAAGTATGCCATCTCTTGCTGATACAGCGCACTATGCTGTAGTGACACGCGATCTGATGCAGGTTTTTGGACAGAAGGTTGCCGTGAGTCATTTGAATCTCGCAGTACGAGCAGGGGAATTCTTTGGCTTCCTGGGACCAAATGGGGCAGGCAAGTCTACCACGATAAAAATGATGGTTGGTCTGTTGCGTCCCACGTCTGGTACCGTGCATGTCGGTGGCGTCGATGTGTGGCATGACTCGTTACGTGCGCGTACTTTGATGGGTGTGTTGCCCGAATATCTCAATTTATACGAGCGACTCAGTGGACGCGAATTTATTACGTTCGCGGGGCATATGTATGGTGTGCCGGAGCGAGAGATACGTAACCGCACGGAAGAACTGCTCAATGTGCTGGGACTTGCTGGCGATGCTGATAAGCTTGTTGTCGATTATTCTGTTGGTATGCGCAAGAAAACAGCGTTAGCAGCTGCCATCATTCATCGTCCACAAGTGCTGTTTCTCGATGAGCCGTTTGAGGGTGTGGACCCTGTGAGTTCGCGTGTTGTGCGCGATATCCTCCAAGACCTGACACATCATGGAACAACAATCTTCTTCTCATCACACATCATGGAAGTGGTCGAGCGTTTGTGTACACGTGTTGGCATCATCAACCAGGGTGTGCTAGTCGCCGAGGGTACGTTGCAAGACTTGCGGGACCGTGCAAGTGGCAACAACAAGGATGCGACGCTGGAAGATATCTTCCTCAACGTCATTGGTGTACAAAACGAGAACCACAATTTAAGCTGGCTGGAACAATAGCAAAGGAACAAGTGTAGTCATGGTTGTGCATGTGGACAAATTGCGCTGGCTCTTCTGGTTGCGCTGGAAGACATTTATACGCAACTATACACGAAGTTCAGGACGTGTTAGTCGTATTGTTGGTGTAGTCTTCCTGGTATTGTTTGGCTTACCCTTTATGGGTGGTATCGCCGTCGCCACGTATTTCGGCTATCGTTTGCTTCCACCTCCCGCGAATGCCGAAATTCTCTTTATTGTGTTGACAGGTATCTACCTGCTATGGATTGTGTTACCTCTATTAGAGTTCACGGTCAATGAGGGTTTGGACATCTCTAAACTCGCACTGTTCCCGCTTACACGTGCTGAATTGATGTTGAGCCTCGTCTTTACCTCGCTACTGGATGTGCCAACGATTGGGCTGCTAGTCGTGCTTGGTGCGGTTGTGGCAGGATGGGCTGTCTCGCTTCCACTCGCATTAATGGCGTTTCTTACAATGATTGTGTTTTACGCTCAGGTAGTTGGTATCAGTCAACTTGTCCTGGCATTGCTTGCGCGTGTACTACAGAGTCGGCGTTTCCGTGACCTGAGTATTATTCTCATCGGCATCTTTTCTTCCTCCTGTTACCTGTTCCAGCAATTTGTCTTACGTGGTCTGGGCATTCTACACATTTACGATAATCTAAGAGCAGGTGCGATTTCGCCATACCTGCAATGGTTTCCTCCTGGTATGGCGGCGCGGACTATACAGCGTGCATCACAAGGTGACTGGGGTACGAGCTTTGCGTGGTTTGGCGGCTTGCTTGTGACAACCGTGCTCGTGCTATACTTGTGGCAATTGGTGGTTGAACGTGGATTGACCGCAAGCGAGAGTGGGAGTAGCAGTGTGCGTCGTCGTAAGACAGAACGCGCATCTGTAATGCCTGTATCGACCTCAACCTCAAATGGATTTGTAGAGCGCATCATGGCCTCGCAGTTCTTTTCTATCGCGGTCAAAGATATTAAATACTATCGGCGTGACCCACAACTATTGCGCCTTGTCTTTCAATCATTCATTTCCATGTTCATACTCATCGCTGTGACACTCTTCAATACAAGTGGTTCGGGTCGAATCGTCGTCGGCTCCTGGGCCGTGATGGTTGCGCCACTCTATGCACTCTTCGCGCTGACCTCGTTTTCCTATAATGTGCTTGGTATGGAGCGACAGAGCTTGACGAGTTTGTTCTTGTTTCCCGTAAACCCGAAACATGTGTTATGGGGTAAGAACATCGTGACATTCACGATAGGACTGATCGAGGTGGTTCTGCTCGTCCTCGTCTCTGCCTACGTCGGTAATGGCTGGCATCTCGTCCTGCCTGCTCTGGCGATAGGCATAGCGGGTATCGGCGTCATTCTTGGTTGTGGCAACTTCTCGTCCATCTTCTTTCCACAGCGTATGTCACAGGGACGACGTGGTTTTCAGAACACGAACAGCGTCTCTTCCGAGGGTGGCTGTCTCCGTTCGATCATGTCGCTAGCTGTGCTGGCAGTGATGGCAGTGTTGCTACTTCCAGTCGCGGCTGGTCTCATCTTACCAGTTTTCTATCACGTCGAGTGGATATGGGCACTCACTATACCCGCCTCGTTACTCTATAGCGCAGTCTTCTATATTCTTGTGACAAATGCTGTGGCACCACGCATGCTTACACACACACCGGAGATACTCGCAGTTGTGACACGCGAGTAAGAAATTTAACAAAGGGATGTTACAATGCAGGCGGTCAAACATGTTTGACCGCCTGCATTGTAACATCCCTTATAACTTTACATCGCTTTTTTGCTTCTCTAACTTCGTGTACCTTCTAAACAACAAGATCGGTACCACGAACAACCCTATCACGAGTACATAGGCTGCTGCATTGAGTATGACGGTGAAGACAGACGCTTGTTGGGGAGTGGTGCCGAGAGCGGGTGGATAGACACCGGTGATAACAAATGTTGGATCGCCCCCAACACGAATGGTTTGTAGCGTTTGACGACCAGGCACATCGACCATTACGATGCTGCCGTTTGCGAGGGCGGCAAAACCTAGCTGACCATCGCTGGTGATGGCTATTGATTGTGGCGCGCTATCGAGTTTGACAACGTGACTTGGCTCATGGGGTATAGGCGAGCCTGGATTGATTGGCGTCAGCACAACAAGCTGATTTTTGCTGCTGTCGGGCACGTACACCTCACCAGTGGTCGAATCATAATCCATCGCACCATATGTCCCACCTTTCACCAATGAAACTATGTGCTGGTCGCTGAGGTCTACGGCTATTACGCTGCCATTACGCGTGGTTGCGTAAACCGTCTCTCCTCCTGTCGGAATGCTGACAAAGCCTGGACCTCCTGGTATCGTCAGGCTACCTAGTTTCTGCTGCTTGGCGTCATCAAAATAAGTAAGCGAGGTTGAGTCCGCGACCCATAATTGACTGCCATTACTCCCATTGAGGCCAGAACCAACCTGTGCTACCGCGAGACCATATACACTCCCGTTCACCGAATACGTATGCTTGATACTGCAATTGGTAGGGTCAATCGCACTCACGGTTGATGCTCCATTGCCAGCAGCGAAAAGCGTGTAGTTATTGGCACTTAAATCGAGAGCTAGTAGTGTTGGTTTTCCTGGCACGTTGGCGTTACAGATCGTATTGCCATCTTTCGCGCCTAGAACTGCGACACGATTTTGTGATGGTTCAGTGACATATAAAAAGCGTGCGTCGTTGCTTAAAAGAATCGTGTCTGCTTTGTTTGCTGTGCTGATTGTGCGTGTCACTTTTTGCTGCGCTACATCAATGACACTTACACCCGAACCAGTGCCAGCGACGTAGGCAAGATTGGGCGCACCACCATCTGCGTGCACGGCAGGAGTTGCGAGAATGCTAAACATGCTCAGCAACGCGAGTATTGGTAGGAGAAGAAAAAAACGTCTCACTAGTTAACACTTCCTACTAGTTTGTCAAAGTTTATATGTATCATAAACAAGGGCACTCACTGCCTTCATCATTCCCCGAATGCGGCTTCGGGGATGCCCTTGCCTTAGATAAATGACGTTTGACAATGTATTATGCCTTTGGTGTCAGCGACGACCATGTTGTGCTACCTAGATTAAGGCTATATACCTCCGTTGGGTAAGAGATCGACAGGTACACCGT
>CAXUHF010000145.1:0-5767 GCA_964250765.1 uncultured Ktedonobacteraceae bacterium
GGAACGTTGTGAGAGAACATGACCGGTGTTCTGCCCCTGTCACGTTCTCTCACAACGTTCCCTTAACATTCTCGACGTATACTCTATACAAAATATATGTATGAAAAGAAGGGGCCACTATGACACAATCTGCCAACGAACTGCTGTATTTCTGGGCCATTGGTGATCTACACTTCCGCGCTCTACCTGCATGGAACGCCGCACACACGGAGCGTCTCGCGCCTATGTTCGAGGACTTGCACGCGTTATGGCAAGAGGAGGGTAAACCTGCGTTTTGCGTTTCGCCAGGAGACTTGATAGAGACGTGTGTTCTTGAAAACTATACGACTGCGACAACCACTCTTGCCGAAAAATTGCCGAATATGCCTTTTTATCCAGGTGTTGGCAATCATGAGTATTTTGCTCTGAATGGTGAAGACCCTGCGCAGATGACTGAGACATTCAGCACAGTATGGCAAAAACCAGTACGCTACGCCTGGACCGTCAACGGCGTGACCTGCATTATGTTAGACTATCCTAATCCATACACGCTAGAAAATTCTGATTATGTCTATATCTCGTCAGAGACACTCGTCTTTTTAGAGGAGACGCTAACACAACATGCTGAAAATCCAACAGTAGTTTTTCTGCATTGTCCTTTGCGGAATACTGTTTTGGAGCGGAATGTCATGGCACATAGTGATTATAGTTCACTAGAAAAATTCTTTTCACCTGAAAACTCGCAAGAGGTGCGAGCGGTGTTGGCACGGCACAAAAACGCGTTTCTCTACTTCAGTGGGCATACTCACTCTGGTTGGGAGGCTCCACAACTCGTTGTAACGGAGCAACTTGGAGAACATCCCATGACGTTCGTGAATCTGATGTCTCCCTGGTATACGGGCACAAAAACAGGGTTGCGCCTCAGCGAAAATAATACTCAGGCGATTTATGTTCCTGATAATCCAAATGTTATTCCCACCTTCTCTGTACGCATCTGTTCAGATAAGGCCGTAATTCGTGTACGTGAGCATCTTACAAGGCGTTGGTTGAAAGAATGGAAGATTGCCTTGCGCTGACGCATAGTGAGTTCATTTCTTCCCTTGCCACATTACCACCATAGACTAGAACTCACCCTTCTCTGGTATCCTATTGCGTTGCAGGTTCTTTGCTACTACTTCCACATGACACCATTCTCCACAGAACCTGCACCTTTCATGATATGCTTTCCTACGTCCCTCTCAACTTCCACATAACCAACCCCACTCGCATATCTTTTTCCTCTCTCCTCGATACATGCTACACTCCCCTTGCCACCTGTCCACTCATGTATCGTCCGTCGTATGCCCCACATCTTCTACATAACCACCACCAAATAAAAAGTATTCCTTGTTGTACTCCCAACATCATCACTTCCACATAGCCCCGAAATAGTGCTCCTCCACCCAAACACACCTACCCACATACTCCACTCTCTCGCGTGTCACGCCTCTCCACTTCCACATAACTCCTCTTGTGACATCGCTTGTTCTCGCCTCTTCCACCCATCTCCTACGTTACAACCTCTGCGAGATTGATTTATTTGTCTTTTTCTTTACTGGTGATACTATATCATGGAGTGATGAAGGTAATGTGAATCTGTTTCTGCACTTTCTGAACAAATTTTCATGCTTGTGTACGGGCCGGAAATGAATTTTATTACAGATTTTTCATCTTCTGCCAATCCTGCCTAAATCCCTCTACTATACGTTGTAACTCGCGTATCAAGCTCAGCATATCAAGCTTTTGACCGCGCTCTTGTGCTGCCAGGATGATGCTAGGGTTTGTCGTGACACCCGCTAAGGGAATCGTCTGTGCAACGGGTATAATGTCACTTAGAAACGCACTATCGATACAAAGGGCCATATATCATGCTCCAATCTTGTTTACTTTGCGAAACAGTGCAACTTACTGCTAACACTACGCTACTTGTCCTGAATTCGGCAGCTGATTCGTTTGTCGCAGTTGCGCAAACGCAACTGCGTAAAGGCACCATACTGCTTGCCGAAGACAATATCACTACGCTTAACGCCTACAAACAGGCTGCGAATGTGCATGCTGTTGCCTTTCATGACTACATTCTACACGCTTCCGAGACACCTGTGGATGTTGCCGTGATGAACTTGCTCTATCAACCTAGCAAGGCGTGGATACTCTATGGACTACAGGTAGCCGCCCACGCACTCAAAACTGGTGGAAAATTATACGTTACAGGTGCCAAGGATCGTGGTATTCTCTCCATCGGTAAACATATGGAGGAACTCTTTGGCAACGCCGAAACGCTCACGATCAGTAAAGGTCATCGGGTCTTGTCTTCTGTAGGGACCGATTTATCGCGTCCTTCGTTCGATATCGACAAGGCGAGAGGACGCGATAAATCGGTCCCTACGTTGTTCGCAAATAGCAAGCTGGATGAGGGGACTCGTCTTCTGCTAGAGACGATGGAGGTGCGTGTCACAGATGAGGCGTTGGATATTGGCTGTGGTGCTGGCTTTGTTGGATTACACATGGCGCAACTTGCAACCAGAGGACAGGTTACAATGGTCGATTCGAGCCTTGCCGCTGTTGCAGCCTCACAGCAAGCCATTGTAGAAAGCGGTTTGAGCAACGTGCAGGTTTTGCCAAGCGATGGTGTGCAAGGGGTACAAATGCAACGCTTCGATCTTGTCGCAACAAATCCGCCCTTTCATCAGGGTGGCTTACAAACCACAGACATCGCTGAGAGCTTTATACGTGGAGCATCGCAAGTGCTCCGACCTCAAGGACGCTTCTATCTCGTAGCGAATCGCTTCTTGAAGTATGAATACGCGCTCAAGGCTCATTTCGATCAGGTTGAGGAGGTCGGAGGCAATACAAGGTTCAAGGTGTTATGTGCATTGGAGCCAATCAAAAAATTGTGATTCACCTTTACCTGGGTCTCTTTATTCAGGAAGAGCAGTTGTAGGTCCCTCTTCATTCTCTATATGCTCAACCATCGCAGGAATAGACAGACGACGATAGAATTGTCGTATCTCTATGGTAACATTCAAGCTTGCAAGGTGAACGCTTTGTCCAGCCCCATATTGCTGATAAAGCCACCCTGTAGTGGAGCGCGTGAAAACTTCGACACGCTGAACATATTGACTGAGAAAAACAATCTCCTGAATACTCTCTTTTGCTTGATAAAGGGCAAGCTTCTCAAAACGATCTGTCATTTCTGTTGACCGAGAAAGCACCTCGACAACCAGAAGAGGTGATTGAATAATTTGAGACTCGCCATGATCTGTCATATCACAGGAGACAACTACATCAGGAATTACGACCTTTGTGTGTGTTATGCGAACCAACTTATCAGCCACATAGGGACGACAGAGAGAGTCGTCACCCAATGCCAAATCGAGTGCTACTCCAAAATTTAGTGCAATAGCTGCATGATTCGACGATCCACCAGCTAGCAGACGTACCTGACCATCATGATATTCGTAGCGTTGCTCGGAATTGTTGACGAGCAGGAGATACTGTTCAAATGATGTGTACTGTTTGGTGGATGTCATTGCCGTCTATCGGTATCCTTATCTGTTTGACGTCAGTAAGATGTCTTACTTCCTTGTGCGTATTATACCACGACATATTTATTGGGCTAAAAATAGCTCGATAATATCCTACTTTTATGCTATACTACTCGATAATAAGTTGTAAGAGGTATAGTCGTGATGGTAGATAGTGCGACACCTTGGGATGCAAGTTTAAAAGTGTTGCTTAGCGAGAAACCGCAAGATTTTGCATCATGGATACTCAAGGGGGCAGTTGTCAAAGAAAAATTGCTCACAGAATTTACTGGTCGTAAGGTAAGTGCTGATGCACTGCTAAGCGTGATTTACGAGGGAGATGAAGTCCTTTTACATATTGAGTTTCAGTCGGAAAACGATGCTAGCATGGCAGAACGTTTACTGGAGTATAATTCCAGAGCGAGACGTGAACATAAACGAGATGTGTACTCATGTGTGATATATTTAAGGCAAGATGGCAATGTTCCACCATCGCCTTTAATATGGACGTTTGCCAAAAGCAAGGAAATAATGCGTTTCCATTTCCAAAGTATAGAGATAGCGAAACTATCGGCAGATGATGTGAGACAAACAAACCTGTTGGGCTTGCTACCACTAATGGTTTTGACAAAAGATGGCGCAACGCACGAAAAAGTAGAGGAAATACTCACAAAACTTGAGTTTGCCGAACAAACAGATATATTGCAAGTTGCGTATACACTGTTTACACTCGTTCTTAATAAAGACGATCAACGATGGCTTGTAAGGAGGATGCAGTCTATGCTCGAACCATTCCGAGAAACGATATTCTATCAAGAGATGACAAAGTTCGTTCGTGAGCAAGTCCGCGAGGAAGTGCAAAAGGAAGCTCGTGAAGAGGCACTGAAAGTGCAAAAGGAAGCTCGTGAAGAGGCACTGAAAGCGCAAAAGGAAACCCTAAAAGCGCAAAAGGAAACCCTAAAAGCGATTGAGGAAGGGCTGAAAGCAATTGAGGAAGAGCGTCAAAAAAGGTTACAGGATAATCGACAAACACTGATAAACCTTGTGCAAAAACTCTTCCCAAGCCTCATCATTCTTGCACGTAAGCAGGCCGAGAATGTTACAGAGTCATCCATCTTGCAAGATATGATCACAAAAATGCTCTCTGCGAACACGCTTGAAGAAGCTATTCAATGTCTTGTTGAAGTGCCTGACGCAACGGAAAAACATGACTAGTAACATTTTCACCGAAACAGTTCCGTCACGGAACGTCCATCGTGTATTCTGCTAATTGCACCAGCGAAGAGTTCCGCGACGGAGAGCACGGTCATGTTTGGCAACTGCTTGTCTTGGGAAAGTGGAATTGAGTCGGTGACGACGATTTCTTTGATATCCGCATTGCCTAGTCGCTCGATAGCTGGTCCTGAGAAGACGCCGTGCGTAGCACAGATATAAATATCTCTTGCACCTTGTTCACGCACAACACGCGCCGCTTGTGTGATCGAGCCAGCTGTATCTATCTCATCGTCAACAATAATCGCATGTCGCCCACTGACATTGCCGATAATGCCCATCACCTCTGTTTGTCCCTTGTTGCCAAGACGCCGTTTCTCCACGATGGCAAGCGGAGATTGTAGCCTATCGGCGAGTTGGCGAGCTTTTTTAGCGTAACCCTCATCGGCTGAGACAACGGTGAAATCGTCCAGTTCTTTCTCAACAAAGTAGCGCGAGAGCAGGAGTTGCGCCGTTAGTTCATCAACTGGAATATTGAAAAAGCCTTGAATTTGTCCTGCATGCATGTCCATCGTCAGTACACGATGTGCTCCTGCCACGGTGATACAATCAGCGATAAGACGTGCAGTGATGGGTACGCGCGGCTGATCCTTTTTGTCGGTACGACCATAGGCATAGTAGGGAATAACAGCAGTGATGCGCGATGCGGAGGCGCGCTTGAGCGCATCAATCATGATAAGTAATTCCATGATTGAGCGGTTGACGGGAGTGCTAAAAGATTGGATGACAAAAACGTCGCGTTCACGCACATTATCATTTATTTTTACGAATATATTTTCGTTGCTAAATTGAAAAACGTCTGCATTCCCCAATGGAATATGCAGATTTTTACAGATGGCTGCTGCTAATTGCCGATTCGCATTCCCGCTAAAAACGCTCAAGTCTTCCAAGTCGCACCTCCTTGTTAGCAAAAGTATATCATAAAAAAGAACATAGAAAGTGCTGTTTGTTCG
>CAXUHF010000145.1:5777-13048 GCA_964250765.1 uncultured Ktedonobacteraceae bacterium
AAAATAAAAAAAAAAAATAAAAATTTTTGTTGTTTTTGTACACAAAAAACCAAAAAAAACAGCACTCTCTATGTTCTTTTTTAGCTGTGGTTATTAGTTCACAACTCTTCGTCTAAAGGTTTGGATACCGATGGCGGAAAAGGCGATAATTGTTGCCACTAGACCAAGAAAGACCCAACCGAGCCATAATGTTGGTAGGACTTGTCCATGAAAATGTGGCACCATTGCGTAACGCAAACCCTCTGATGCATAGGTTAGCGGGTTAAACAGGGTCACGATTTGAAACCAGCGCAATACACCAAGCGTACCCCACGGATATTGCACACAGCCAGTGAACAGAAGCGGCGTCAATATGAGTGCGAACATCAAGCCAATTTGCTCTGGTCGCACGAGTGTCCCGATAGTCAGGCCAAGCGCGGCTCCAGCGAAGGCAGCCAGAATCATTACAACGATGATAACGCCTATTGCATCAGCGCGTACCTGAAACTCATTGCCCAGGATAAGATAGGCGAGTGGGAAGATAACTGTGCCCGCTACCAGACCGCGCATCGCGGCGAAAATGATTTTTTCAATGGCGACAAGACTCACGGGGAGCGGTGCTAACAAACGGTCGTCAATCTCGCGTGCGAAACCGAGGTCGAGGACGAGTGGTAGCGCCAC
Organism: uncultured Ktedonobacteraceae bacterium; assembly: GCA_964250765.1. Lineage (GTDB taxonomy): Bacteria > Chloroflexota > Ktedonobacteria > Ktedonobacterales > Ktedonobacteraceae > JBBQVS01. Next base: position 6,438 of record CAXUHF010000145.1, read on the forward strand.
ACCCTGAATGGCTGTCGTGATAACTGTCAATGCAACAATGCCGGGGAGCAGTAATGCGCCAAACCCCTGACGTGCTATACCAATTGCTGGCAACACGGTACCAAAAATGAACAGAAAGAATAAAGGCTGTAGCAGGACTTGCAGCAAGAAGGGAATAAAATCGCGCAATGTCACAGAGATGTCACGACGCAAAATAGCCCAAAATGCGGCTGCGGCTATCGAAAAGCGTCCCTCGCGGCGTGTGACTGACGCGATAGGTACTGAGGCAGGTGTTGTTTGTATAGGTGTTGTGGTACTCATGGTTAGCGCAAATTCCTTCCGGTGAGATGAATGAACACATCTTCAAGGCTTGGTTTCACGACGCGCAGGTCACGCAACTCGCCACCGACACGCCCAATGGTCTGCGTTGCACCCACTACGAGTTCGTTCGCGTCCTCGGCATAGAGTCGATAGAGGTTTACATCACGCTCTGCTCCATCCTCTTTGCCCACAACCTCTTCAACTTTCATAGCATCAGTCATTTCACGTAGCGCATTCAGAATATAACTTTTTGATTGTCCATCAGCAGGCGTAGAACCGTCAGAGGTTACACGTTCTGGTACCCGTACACGCAGTTCGAGCCGCGTACCACCAGGAACAATTTTCTTTAACTCGGTTGGCGTATCTAGCACCAACACGCGTCCGTGGTCCATGATAGCGATACGCTCACACAACTGGTCTGCCTCGTCCATGTCATGTGTCGTGAGTAGAATGGTTACGCCTTGTGCGTTGAGCGAACGGATACGGTCCCACAGGAAAAGGCGTGACTGTGGATCAAGACTATTGGTTGGTTCGTCCAGTACTAGCACATCCGGTGCATGCATCAGGGCACGTGCCAGCATCAAGCGTTGCGCCATACCACCGGAGTAGCGACGTACTACGTCTTTGCCACGATTGCCTAAACCAAGTTCGTTCAATAGCTCGTCGGCTCGTGCCTCACGTTGCGCTTTTGGGACACCATGATACATCGCGTGAAACGTCAAAATCTCACGTGCTCGCAAACTACGGTCAAGATTGCTTTGCTGTGGCACAACTGCTATACGCTGCTTGACGCTCATGGGGTCCGCCGCCACATCTATATCCATAATGCGTGCTTTGCCACTCGACGGCACAATGCTCGTTGTCAGTACACCGATTGTTGTTGTCTTGCCCGCGCCATTAGGTCCAAGCAAACCAAATATTTCACCACGCTTGACCGCAAACGAGATATTGTCAACTGCATTCGTCTTAGCAGCAGGATACTGCTTTACGAGATGCTCTACCTCGATAGCATAAGTAGAAGTGTTCTGTGTCGCCATACTCATCCTCATTGATATATGCAGAGACTCTATTTTTGTATACTGCACTCTTCATTGTATTTCTTCTCAAAGATGATTGCTCGCCAGAGAAAGGGTAACAAACCTACAAAGGATGTGTGGCGATCAGTCGCCACACATCCTTTGTAGGTTTGTTATATATCAAGCACTTCGATACCGTCGGGGTTGTTGATCGCTTGTAACACGGCGGCGTACAATTCTTCCGGCACTTTTCCTTTAAGGTATTCGGCGGCCTCAAGCACCTCAAAGTGGAATATCTCGTCTGGTCGATTCTGCTGCGTCTTATACTCCCACCATTCAGTGCCAGACACGTTAGCTGCGTCCACGATAAGGCATAATTTGACCTCCTGCACACTATCCACTACAATAGAAATGGTTAACCAATCTTATTTCAACTGTTAACCCTTATAATTACTAAAAAGATATGTTGTGGATATAATCCAGGAGGATACATGCAAATTCGTAAAGCTGTGTTGCCTATCGCTGGCTTAGGAACACGCGTGCTACCAGCCAGCAAAGTTACGCCTAAAGAAATGTTGCCTTTAGTAGATAAACCCGTTGTGCAATATCTGGTTGAAGAAGCGGTTGCTGCAGGTATCGAAGAAGTCATTCTTGTGGTAAGTCGCAGCAAAGGCAGTATTGAAGACCATTTCGATAGTTTCCCTGAATTAGAGCATATTCTTGAGCGTAAAGGCAAGCACAAAGAACTCGAAGAGTTGCGTCGTACCCAGACAATGGCCTCATATGTATCTGTACGCCAAATGGCACCGCTTGGTCTGGGTCATGCTATTCTTTGTGCCAAAGAACTTGTGGGCGATGAACCATTTCTTGTCATGCTTGGTGATGAATTAGTTGCGCCAGAAACACCTGTCTTTCCACAGATGATAGAGGTGTATGAACACTATAATGGCTCTGTCCTCTCGCTGTTCACAGCCCCTACTCCACCTAATCAGGTATCTCCATATGGTATCGTCGCGCTACAGGACCTGACACCAGAGGTGGTTAAGGTGACGCACCTCGTCGAAAAGCCATCCGCCGAGAAAGCACCATCCGATCAAGCTGTTGCTGGACGCTACCTACTCACGCCCGACATCTTCGAGAAGTTAGAGCACACACAGCCGAGCAAACGCGGCGAGATCGAGATCACCGATGCACTGGCAATGCAGGCAGAAGAGGGACGCTGTTTCGGTATCCGCTTCGCTGGTGAACGCTACGACACAGGTACACCTTTTGGTCTGCTTACGACAAACATTGCCTATGCGCTCAAACGTCCAGACATGGCACCCGCATTGCGTGAGTACATGCGTCAAGCATTAGAAACAAAATAAACTGTAGGAGTCTAATTCCATTACACCCTGTTGGCAATTGACAATGTTGGGAGGAATGTTGAAACATTGGTCCATGTTCTCGGACATTGTGTATCGTCAGCAAGGTGTAATGAATTAGACCCCTACAGAGGTTCTTTCCGTATTTCGGTTATACGAAAGAATAGATATGTGCAAACATAAGCGAGGGAGCAGAGACGTGTTAGACGCTGTTGTCACAATTCATTATTATAATTTCTTTTTGATTTTCACGGCCTCGGTGGTTGCGGGTATCTGGGGACTCATTCTGTACTTTAGAAAGCTAGCCGCAAATAGACCCTGGTACATCTCGCTCTTCGTCGTTGCCATCCTGGGAGGCATTCAGGGTCTGCTCGGTGTGTCGCTCGTACTCCTTGGACAGAAACCAGGCGGCGGTGAGGGGCTGTACTGGCTGCACTATGTGTATGGTGGTATCGTGGTTTTCGCGCTTCCTGTCGCGCTTACCTACACGACGAACGGTAAAAATAAGCGGCTTGATATCCTGATTTATAGTATTGCCGTACTCGTACTCGCAGCTGCAAGCGTGCGCGGCTTTGTCACGGGTCCCGCGCCATTGCATTAAATTGCTGATAAATTTTGACAATCGGGTCCGGCATGCCGGACCCGATTGTCAAAATTTATCAATCTTAATATTTTTTATTGGAGACAAACCTATGCGAGCTTCTTTTATTCATGTTGCCGATACGCATCTTGGCTATGAACAGTACGGTGTGCGTGAACGCTTCAACGATTTTAGCACAGCATTCTGGGATATTGTGGATGATGCGATAGAGCGTTCCGTTGACTTTGTGGTGATCGCGGGCGACCTGTTCAATAAACGTGCAATTGACGCGATGACGCTGATTCACGCAATTGAAGGACTCAAGAAGCTCAAAGATAGAAATATTCCAGTGATTGCGATTGAGGGCAACCATGACCGGAGTTATTACCGCGATGGTACCTCGTGGCTGCAATTTTTGTGCTATCAAGGCTATATCGTTCTGCTCGCGCCCTATATGCAGGATGGCTCACCTGTGTTAGCACGTTGGCAGGCCGATACTATGCGTGGCTCACATGTTGACCTCGTGGGTGGACATTTGCGCGTCTATGGCTTGCCGTGGCAAGGTGCAGCAACGACACGTAGTCTTGAGGGTATGGCACAGGTGATGACGGAGGCACGTGCAGAGGAAAACGCCGAGGGAGTTGAGTACCGCTTATTGATGATGCATACGGGTGTCGAAGGTATTGTCGCGCGTATTCAAGGTTTGCCCTCGATGGCGAACTTCCAGCCCTTGCGTGAATGTGTCGATTATCTCGCGCTTGGACATGTCCATAAGCCCTATGAGTTCGATGGCTGGATGTACAATCCAGGCTCAACCGAAACCTGTGGAGCCGAAGAATCACAGTGGGACTCTCGCGGCTATTACTACGTTGAGATTGATACTGATGAACCGGAACGCATCATCGACATTAGCCGTAAAGAGCGCGTGCATCATGCTGAACATCTAAGAAGCAACCGTCGTCCCTTTGTACGCTATGACTTACGAGTTGATGGTTTGAATGAACCGGATAGAGTCTATGCACGCCTTGAGGATTACTGCCAACGTGAGGGACATGCTTATGCAACTGGTCTGAGACAGCCTGTGGTACAGATACACCTTGTTGGCACTCTCAGCTTTGACGCTGGTTCGCTTGATTCACCACGCATGGAAGAAATGGTGCGTAACGCCTTCAAGCCCCTCTATGTCCGCATCGACAATAATACCAACGACCAGGACTATGTACCCGATGATAACGAGATTGATGGGCGAGACCGTTCCGCATGGCATGAACTCGAACGCCGTATCTTTGAGGAACTCGTGGCGCGTGATAACCGCTATCTACCTGCCAAAGAGCAATGGAGCACCGTGCTAGGCGACCTCAAACGTATGGCCCTCGATGAGGATGAACCCGAAAAGATTGCTCTCTTTTTAAGAGAACGCCGCGAGACGCTGCTGGAGACTACATAATTTAACAGAATAATCAAATGTAGAGGTCTAATTCTATTACACCCTCTTAGCAAATGACCTTTTTGGAAGGCTTGATGAAACGTTTCAACATCTTTCATAACATTGTAGAGTGCCAACAGGGTGTAATAGAATTAGACCCCTACATCGCTTCTCACAAACATGGCGATATCATCGAGGGCATCGGACGCTTTTCTTGCTACATCTGGATCGATCAGTAGAGCCTTGAGCGCAGGAACAACGATAGCAATATTGAGAGTCCTATGAATGCAGGCTAGATGTCCTAGACATAGGGCAGCGACAGCACGCACGTCTTTATCAGGATGCGTTAGAAATTGAAGACAATACGACTGTACCCAACACCAATCTTCATCATGAAATGTCACACGCAATAGAGCCTCTTCAATTCTTTCAGCATCATCTTGTTTAAATACAACTTCGGCATAGCGTCGAGACATAGGATTGATTTCTTCAAAATACATCTCAAGGCTCCTCTCGCATACCAACATTGTTTTTCTCTCCTCGTACTAAACACTAAATCATCTTGTTACACGTAAGCATATACGAAATTAGCGTATTGTAACCGTGTCATGTGTCCCATTTCTTCTAATATCCCTACAGATGTGCGTACCAATTTGTTAAACCGCATCATTGATGCATCTGGTAAATGACACGGAACGGTAGGGACCGATGATGCTGTTTGACAATTTACTGCGGTTATGTGTACTGTAGGGGTCTCTATCCTGATTATTTCGTTCATTTGCGTTATCGCGCCCTGAGCACGAGCGAAGCAATGTGCGCATCCCCTTGGTATTTCGCGGATGCACCAATCATCGGTTCCTACAGAAAGCTTATTCATAATCTCGTAGAATGAATGGAATAAATCCATCTCATGAATTGTTATTCTTATGTAGCTATATACGTTATTTGGTTGCTTTAACTGAAGGGGAACAACATTTTATGGAGACAACTGCAACCTCAGTACCTCGCGTTGATACACATCTTGCCAAATTCTCTCAAGCATCCGTTGCGGTCCTTACTGCTCTAGCTTTTATCTTTAATCTGCCAGTCCTTGTACTTATTACCGCCATTATCATGGTTATTGCAGCGCTTATCCCTACCTTTAGTCCTTTCAAGCTTGTCTATCAGGGTGTGGTACTGCCGCTCCACCTGCTCAAGCCACGGGTTGTAGAGGATGATCCTGCACCACATCGTTTCGCGCAAGGCGTTGGTGCAGCGTTCTTGCTTGCATCAAGCATTGTCTTTTTCCTGGTGCATGCACCAATTGCTGGTTGGACATTAGACCTCATTGTGTTTGTGCTATCTGCAATTAACTTCACCGTTGGCTTTTGTGCGGGCTGTTTCGTGTACTATCACCTTGGACGTTTTGGCTTGCTACCACGTGTTCGCTATACAGGAAGTTTTCACTGGCGAGGAGTGTGAGGTATGTCCGACTTTGGTATACGGTTAGCAATTCTGGGAGGAGTAAGTATTGTTGCATTGCTTGCGGTCTGGTTTGGACGACGCTTTGTTGAGCAAAGACGGCAACAAGTACTTGCTACTGCACCTGTAGTGCAACGTGAGGTAGATGCAACGCAAAGTCCTCATATCAGCATTCTCGCGTTTAGTAGTGAAGATTGTCGGCAATGTCATCAACTCCAGACACCAGCACTAAAACGTGTTGTCGAGGCTCGTGGTGAACTTGTCTCTATTGTCGAGGTCGATGCGCCCACCTCTCCTAAACTGACGGAGCGGTATCAAGTGCTTACGGTGCCTACTACCATTGTGCTAGATGCAACAGGCAGAGCTTATGCTGTAAACTACGGCTTTGCGAACACGAAACGTCTGCTAGAGCAGGTCGATAGCGTGCTTGCTGCTGTATAACAAGAAAGATGGTGAAAAGGCAA
>CAXUHF010000146.1:0-12980 GCA_964250765.1 uncultured Ktedonobacteraceae bacterium
AAACTGGAACCCTTGCGGTTCCAGTTTCCCCTACAAGCATAGAGTGTTATCTGATTGACAACCTTAGTTATACAGGTGTTGTTGTATGTATGGCGGAATGACACCCCAATTGCCATTCTGTGGTTGAAGGATGTATCCACCATCAGATGCTGTACTATCTTGTAACACATTTTGATTGCTTAAACCAATATGTGCTGTCTTCGGATCGTTGAGGTCCATTTTCAGCGCGAACGATGATAGGTCAGCAAATGACATATTCGTGTAAATTGCAGTCTTGAGCGCGTCCATTGCGTTGAAGAGTTTGGGCCAGGTTGACACCTGTTTTACATCGGACAAAACGGCTTTGACGATGATTTGTTGGCGAGCCGAACGCCCAAAGTCTGTCAACTCTGCTTGGTTCTCCGATGTCCCTTTACCACACACCTCTAGTGGTTCACGCGCACGAGCATACTCGATAGCTGTTGCACCATCCATATGTTGCATACCCTTATTGAACTGAACCTTAATCCAACTCGCATCAACGTTCGCATCATCGTTCTTAGGATAACATGCATTGAACGAATCGGGCACATAGACATTGATGCCGCCAAGAGTGTCGATCAGTTTGCGAAAGCCTGTGAAATCAATTGTAACCCAATATTTGACGTTTAATCCTGTGACGAGTGACTCCTTTGCAGCCGCCGCATCGCCTCCCGCTTTTGGGTCTTTATTTGTATAACCTGCCGCCGTTTCGTAGACCGCGTTTATCTTCGTGTATTGTCCTGAATTGGGCGGGTATTGCACAAACAGATCGCGTGGAACCGATATCAACGACGTATGATGATTTTGAGGTAGTAAGCTTACAATGGACATGGAGTCTGTGAGATATGCACCATCGTGATTACCACCACCATATCCCATGATAAGCAGATTAGTGCGATCACTGGTACTCATATAACCAGTTTGAGTGCTTAACGCATTCTTTTGTGTAGAAATGGCTGAGCCAAATGCAAGTACTTTTTGTGCTGTGCTGACTGCAAAGACGCCCACAATTATAAGAACGAGAGCTACTGAAAGGCAGCCTATAGCACAGCCATTCCGCCGTCTGTTGCGTCGTTTCGGTACTGGTGGCGGAGCAGGCGATAACGGACGTTGTTGTCCTGCTTGATAAGGGCCTGGTACAGGATTTGCTTGTACGTTCTGTCTTGAATGATTCTGTGGATATCCTTGATAGCCAGGTTGTTGCGCGTAATTTTGCTGAGGGTTTCCCTGTTGCTGAGGATTTCCCTGAGGTTGCTGATATTCGGTAGGCACTTGTTGTGGTGGAGGTCCTTGATATTGATAAGGCTTACGCCGTGCATTGTTTGCTGCATTTTGAGAACCACCGCCCAATATCAGTTTCCCCTGCGGTTCCTGTGGAGGTGGCTGGCCTTGTGGATTATAGTTATTTGACATAGATGTACCCTTCTTTTACGCATGATTATATGCGAGAATGCAACCAGGAATAGCATAATTCCCTTCCAACCCCACAATAGTACGCTGTGTGATGCATATTTGTTTCTTGTCTGTTTATTCTATAGATTCAGACGAATAAGGGTACAGGAAGTTGCGTTTCTGCGCTTTCTTTTTCGGAAATGTGACTAATTTCACATTCGTCTGGGTTTACTCCACGCCTCTACCGCTTTGCGACGTGCGGCACCATTGCGGACAGGACGACTATCATCAATCGAACTCAGTAGATTGCCCAGGTCTATCAAACTGTCTAGGTTGTGGGCCGACAGGAAATTGTCGATGAAGGGGAGCGCGGTCTTCATACCAATCGTGAGTGGACGGTAGTCCGGCGAGCCTAATAGCGGATTGAGCCAGATCAGGCGATGGCAACTATGCTGCAAACGATCCATTTCGACTGAGAGTATACCAGAGTCGCCACGGTCCCACCCATCGCTAATTACTAATACGACGGCACCTCGCCCCAAAACGCGTTTTGCCCAATTGTTGTTGAAAAAGTGGAGCGCGTCACCAATACGTGTGCCGCCGGACCAGTCTTGTACAGACTTGGATACATCACGTACGGCATCGTCTACATCACGTTTTTTGAGTTGTCTTGTAATACGTGTCAGTCGTGTACCGAAGACAAACGCCTCAACGTTCATCAATCCATTCGAGATGGTATGAATGAAGTGCAGTAGCAAACGTGAATACAGGCTCATCGAGCCACTGATATCGCAAATGATCACAAGAGGACGTGGTTTCCGCTTAGTCTTACGCCATGTTAACTCAATCAGTTCTCCCCCGTATTTAAGATTACGTCGAACAATGCGGCGCATATCGGGATAAGTTCCTGCATGAGAGGGTGTTTTACGGCGTGTTGGACGCATACCGAGATGCCAGCGCATATCAGCCATCAGCTTTTTCGCTTCTTGCACTTCGTCCCAGGTGAAATCCTCAAAGTCTTTTTTGCGTAACTGCTCAACCGCGCTAAAGGCTGTTCCTTGTGGATCGCCTCTATCGTCGTCGTAATCATCCTCTTCCGGGTCACGTCCACGTCTGCGTTCGGTTTCGCGCATTTCTTGTCGAAGTTCTTTACGCTGCTCCATCGAGTTCATATGTTCGGCTAAGCGTTTGCGCTCAGAGGGTGGGAGACGCATACGGCGTTCGTCGCGGCGTGCAGGACCATTCTGCTCAGACTTTTTGCCTTGCTTATCACGCAAAAACCAGTAGTAGCTAAACATTTGGTTAAACACTGCCTCTTGCTCATGTTTCGTGACAAGGCTACATTTCAGAGTGTTATAAAAATCTTCTTTATTGGTCAGGTCGATATAGCCCAATGTCTCGACCAAATCAAGCATTTGACGTGGCCCAACGCCGATACCAACCTCCCACAGGATACGTCCAAACTCTGTCAAACGGTAAAGCAAACGCTCTCCACGCTCGATATCCAACGGGCGCATCTCTAATGGTTGCTCGTTTTGCTGTGAAGACATGTTCATGGCTAGGATGCACCTCGTGCCTTTTGCAGCGTCTTCGTGAGATCGTTGCCGCCAACCTTCAATACGTCATCCTGGTACTTGAGGAGCGCACCGAGCGTGTCGCGTACAGGACCTTCGAGGAGTTCGGTCTGGTCAAGTGCGAGTAGCGAACTAATCCAGTCAAGTGTCTCTGCGACACCAGGAGCCTTAAACAAATCAATTGTGCGTAAATCGCGTACAAAGGTACACACCTGTCGCGCCAACCGTTGCGGCACTTGAGGCATTCGTGCTATCACAATTGAATATTCTTTGTCCAATGTAGGAAAGTCAATCCAGTAATAGAGACAGCGACGACGCAATGCATCGTGAATTTCGCGTGTGCGGTTCGAGGTGATAATCACGAATGGCGGCTCTTTCGCCTGAATGGTACCAATCTCTGGAATAGTAATCTGGAAATCGGACAGCAGTTCGAGCAGGTATGCCTCGAACTCTTCGTCACTACGGTCCAGTTCGTCGATGAGCAAAACAGGTGGCAATGGATTTGCGGGATCAATCGCTTGCAAGAGCGGGCGCTGCATCAGGAAGTCAGGGCCAAATATCGCCTTCAGTTCTTCCTGCCTATCTGTTCCGCCCGCTTCCATCAAACGGATGTGCAGCATTTGACGCGTATAGTTCCATTCGTAAACGGCTGTGTTGACATCAATACCCTCGTAGCACTGTAAGCGAATCAGCCTTGTGTTGAGCATCGCAGACAAAACCTTGGCGATTTCTGTCTTGCCTACTCCTGGTTCGCCTTCCAATAGAAGCGGCTTACGTTGTTTTAACGCGAGAAAAACGGCGGTTGCTAGACTGCGATCTGCTATATAGTTCTGGGCAAACATCGCCCGTTGAATGTCCTCGATAGTAGAATATGTTGGTATGACTGCTTGTTCCTGCTCCAACGCGAGCCTCCATCCAGTAATAAGAACTAGTGCTGTGCAGCACGAGGAAGTGTTTGTACATGTATTCTAAGCTATAGAGGGGATGTTAGCAAGTATGTCTTGCTATGTTCTTTTCTCACTCCTGGCTTTTTTGAGGAATATCCGTAGACGCTCATTGTAGGGTTTCCCCGTTCGTGGAATGACATGTCCTGCTTCCGAGATAACCGCATGTTCTGCGGCTAGCCGTTGTACAAGAATTTCACATACCGCTTCGTGCATGGGTACTGTTCTACTTGAGAAAACAAGCTTGGGGAAGGGTGTTGCGGCAAGACGGTCCAGAGGAATAACTGCTTCCCACGGAAATGGCTCCCTCATGTTAGCTTCGGTCCCTCTTCGTCCATAAGGAGATTCTACAATGACCCGTGCTCTTTCGGGAAGTTGGATTTCGTGTTGATCAAAAATTGCGTTATTTAGAAACAATGTGAACGCTTCAGGCGTCATCTGAGTAATAGGAACTGGAGCCGCTTGTATGCGAGCGATGAAGCGTTCTACATCGGGATGCCCTCGTACAAGACTGAATGCAGGCGGTTCGCTCACTGTTAGCGAATAGACTGCCTCAGGTCGCTGTGCTGCTGCTAATAGTGCAACAACACCTCCATAGGAATGCCCTACAAGATGTGCGCCTTCTCCAAGCAAGTCAGCAATTGCTTGTGCATAAACATCAAAGGTCTCATGCATTGGTAACGGACTTAAATAATAGCCATAGCGGGCAGGCATAATAAGCTGATACTCGTCTGCCAAGTCCAGTTGGTTTAGCCAGTGGTCAACAGGGTTGCCGAACAATGAGTCACCATGCACAAAGACGATTGGCTCCCCACGTCCTATGACGGAGCAGTAGAGGGGAGACTGAGCAGGTAGCATAGTAATGCCTTTCTGCGGCACACCTCCGCAATAACGCTGTTTCATCTAACAACACGAATATCCGGTAGGGACCGATTTATCGCGTCCTTTTCGGCGGTCTAATGCCTAGAAGGACGTGATAAATCGGTCCCTACAAACGTTACTACTACACCAATATCTGCCCATCCTTCAAAAATAGCGTATCATCAATCCATACCGCGCCATTTTTACGGAGGTCGCAAATCATATCCCAGTGTAGCGCGGAATGGTTGACACCACCTGTCTCTGGATAGCTGTTGCCAAGTGCAAGATGAACTGTACCACCTATTTTTTCGTCGAAGAGGATATTTTTGATGCCACGCTGAATACGTGAATTGTTACCAAAGGCAAACTCGCCGAGATAGCGTGCACCCTCATCAATATCGAGCATGTGTTGCAATATCTCTTGTCCCTGTCGTGCGCTTGCTTCAATGACCTTGCCTTCACGGAAGACCAAACGAATACCCTCTACACCATGTCCGTCATACGTCGTAGGTATCTCATAGGAAATGACGCCATTCGCACTGGTCTCAACGGGTCCAGTGAAAAATTCGCCGCTTGGAAAGTTGCGCTTGCCATCGCTATTGATGAAGATGCGGTCCTCAATTGAAAGTGTCAAATCAGTACCTTCGCCCAGGATACGAACTTTTTTGTGTCCCTTGAGCCAATCGACAAGGCGTTGCTGTTGCTCAGAGAGTTTCTTCCATTGCACGGCTGGGTCCTCACTGTTCAGGAAGCAGGCATTGAACACGAACTCCTCGAACTCGGTAAGCGACATATTTGCATCTTGCGCGTAGCTCTGCGTGGGATACAAGGTCAAACTCCATCGATACTCGCTTGCCTGTTCGCGTTTACTCATCACGCCTCTTGTCGCCATCAACGCTTTCCGTCGCAAGGCAGAACGTTCTGGCGCAATACCGCTCAAAGCTTGTGTATTGTTACTCGAATAAATTGTAAGTTGAGCATTGACCTGTTCGGCAAGTGCTGCCGCCGTTGGAGAGGGCATGGTCAGTTGAGCATCATTGCCTTCCCGCAGCAATATCTCATTCAGACTTTCAAGCGAAATTTGTGGTACTGGATGTGCGCCTACTCGTAAAACCTCACGGTACACAGCCTCTATTAAGGGAGCAGCCGCGGGAGTTGCGTTAATTGCCACAACGTCCCCCGCTTTCACGTACAGAGAATAATTGACCAGTGTGCGCGCCCAACGCTCTATCCGAATATCTTGCATAGAAAACTCTTTTCTTCACGATAAATTGCTGGGTGTGCTAAAGCAGACCCGTACAGGAGCGATCAACGGTGTGAAGTGAAAGTCCTGTACGGGTCTGCTTTAGCACACCCTCTTCGCGTTTGTACATTAATGCTTGACAGGGCCACCAGTTGGTTTAGGTTTTGGGTTGCCACCAGGATTACCTGTCCCTCCTCCTGTAGGCGTTGTTCCTGTCAAACCAATCCCGCCTTGCGTATTACCTGTAACCAGTGTGAAGAAGGCGGCACGTGTGCGATCCACCGTGCAAGGAGGAATACCATCTTTTGTAAACTGAACCGTGACTAAGATGATTTTATTGACTGCATCACCTCTATTGATAGTAGAGACAGGAAAAGATGTGAGTCCATCGGCTCCTGTTGTTCCTGTTATTTGTGTCTGCGTACCATCGGGCCAGAGAACCGTTGCTACTGCATTTGCGCCCTCTATGCCTTGAGGATTGCCAACCTCATTAGGATCGTTAGGGTCTGTCTTCACATTATGAACAAACTTAGCATACACGCCAACCGTAGATGTTCCAAATGGTGGAGATGACTGCGTGGCCCACGCGCTGCACCAGTACTCTGGCAATGTTGGCGTTGGCGAACTATTGCTGCCATTCAAATCAATGGTGACAGTCACTGGCGGGTCGCCCAAATTAGCAGTGCCCGTACTGCTGGTAGTACCGCAAGCAACTATAAGCACGCTCACAAGAAAGAGGCTTACCATTGCCCCAACTTTAAGCAAGAATAGGTGAGAGAAAACGTTTTTCCATTGTGTAAACAGCCGCAACCGCATAGACAAAAAATTCCCTTTGCTTACTTCTTATACTTGAAAAAGTATAGCACATCACTCATCAAGGCCCTATAAACATAGTCCTTTTTTTACGAAAGTACCATTGGTTCTGTTCATACAAGTGAACGTGTGATGAGCTAAATTTCTTGGAGATATATGTGAGGTAGGAGCAATGAGCAAAGTCAGGGAGACTGCAAGTGTCTCCCCCACACATAGGACAAAATGTAGGGGAAACCCTTGCGGTCTCCCTGAATAGCAACGAATCTTGACAAAGATATTAGCTGACTATAACCTTGATCTGCATGCCTGCGTGAATAGTGCAGTACAAATTAAATGTACCGGCCTGTGTGAATGGGCCAACAGCAGAAGCACCTCCTGCTATACTAACGTTTACTTTAGGAGCACCCGGCTCAAGTTTGGGGGCTTGTGCTGAGCCATTCCATGTGCCGTTGACGATAATGTGTTGAACGGCTACGTCATCGACAAGAATAAGCTTCTGGCCCTTTTTAACATTGATAGAAGCAGCTTTAAATGCTGCATTACCCATATGTGCTTGTGGGCCGTTGTTCAAAGAGGATGCATCAACGATGGTGCATGCCGCGAAGAGGACTGTCATGAGTGCAAATGCAATCATGCCTACAATTACTTTCTTATACATAAAGTTCCTTCCCATTATATGATAGCTTTGTGTATGTTTCCTGATACACGTCTAAATTGTGTTCTATGTAACTATAACAAAAATGTTCCCACTTGGCAAAAAAATGATAGGGATACACTTTCTTTATCGCTTAAAACAGCTTGAATGTTGATGCAGGGCTTAAAGACGATGAAGGAAGTTCAATTCTCTTTACTTTTATGTTTATGCTTATATTTGTGTTTCTTCTGTTTATTACTTGCGTTTCCGCCATTATTACTCTGACTTTTGCTCACGCTTGCATGGCTCGAAGGCAAGGTGGATGATATATTAGTGCTCTTTTGTGTTGGTGTATTGCTCACATTAGGGGTTGTATATATCGCCGAAGACCTGATTACCGTATGCGTTGGTCGCATAGTGGGTGTTGTGGTCGCAGTATGGCTACGGAATGTCAGGCTACTTATATGCAGTATTGATGCTTGCGAGCGATTATAGCCGTACGAAAGCGAAAAGTGCAGTAGTGTGGGCACAAGAAAGAGCAGGGATGCTGCTAGTATCAATAATGCGCCTACGCGTAGATTCATTGCTCGATGAAGAAATAATCTATTCTTATGTGATGTGGTGAGCGATCTTCTGATGATGGTAGAAGGTCTAATAGGGTTTGCTTTCACAATACTCATTGTGACCTTACGCTCATCTTTTCTTGATGTCTGATATGCCTCTAAGAGAGCCTGTGCGCTTTGAAAGCGTTGCTCTGGTTCCTTTGCTAATGCACGAAGAAGCACTAAGTCAGTTGCAAGTGAAAGTGCTGGATTATATAGAGACGGTGCTACAGGTTGTTCGTGTACATGTTTCCAGTAGATGCCCAGAGGAGTGGTGCTTTTGAAGGGAACTCGCCCTGTGAGCATGTAGTAGAGGACGACACCAATTGCATAGATATCACTACTTGCCGTAGCAGGACGTTCAGTTAATTCAGGTGCCATATATTCAGGTGTTCCCAGTAAACAGTTGGTTTGCGTTAGGTCGCTCGTCTCCTCCATGTGCTTGACCAACCCAAAATCCGCCAGATACACATGCTTTCCGTCACGCAACAAAATGTTGGAAGGTTTTATATCACGATGTAGGATGCGGTGATTATGCGCGTATTGCACTGCATCTACAAGTTGCGTAAGTATTGTCTCAGCCTCTTGTAGCGGAATTATCCCTTGTGCTAAGCGGTCACGCAAGGAGCCTTGTTCAATGTAGGGCATCGTCATATAAAACCACGACGCGTATTCGCCATAGTCAAGAACTGGCAAAATGTGCTCATGTTTCAGGCTTGCAAGTGTATGTGCCTCGCGTTGAAAGCGTTCATAGTAGTCATGCTCGCTCTTATGAACCAACTTTATTGCAACCTGTTGATGCGTCTCCATATCATGCGCAAGGTAGACAAGAGACATGCCACCACGAGCCAGGATGTGCTGAAGCCGATAGTGGGCGATTGTGTCAGGTTCAAGCTCGAATGAAGGCATTAGTGTTCCTTAGAGTTGTTCTCACTTCATACACGACTGAATGCTTGATTTCGTGTCAGGGGTAGTACTACTTTGTATAGATAGGACAGATGTGTAGTTTAGATGGATAACCCTGCCCTATGGTATACTAAAACCTCTATCGAGTTCTAAATAGCAAGGAGAATATTCTTGGTAGCTGCAACACAGGCATCTATAGAAGGTTTGCTACGAGCTAATCAGGCAACGGCACGACTCTTACAAAATCTCGCGGCTATGGCTCGTCCAGGTACGACTACTCAAGAACTGAATGAGTATGCAATGGACTATATGGCTCAGCTAGATGCAGTGCCAGTATTTTATACGGAGGAAGGTTTCCCAGGCTGTATTAATACCTCTGTGAACGATGCTGCTGTCCACGGAGTACCAGGTAATCAGAAGCTGAAAATAGGTGACGTGCTGAGTATTGATGCTGGAATGCTTTTGGATGGCTATGCTGGCGACTCTACGATTACTATTGCTGTAGGTAAGATTAGTGCCAAGCATCAACATCTCATTGATACAACCTATAAGGCAATGATGGAGGGTATTCGAGCTGCTTTGCCAGGAAAGCGTATTGGCGATATCGGTCATGCGATACAAAGCTTTGCTCAGGCACAAGGCTTTAACGTAATACGCGAGTACATAGGACATGGGCTAGGTCAGCGTATGCACGAACCACCAGATGTGCCAAGTGTTGGTCGTCCTGGAACAGGCTTAGTGATACCGGAGGGACTTGTTATTACGATTGAACCAATACTGGTGGAGAAATCGGCACGCGTAAAAGTCGATGCTGATGGATGGACAGTACGCACGATAGATGGTGGGTGGGCAGCACAATTTGAACATACTGTGCTGATTACTCGGCAAGGCGCAAAAATCTTGAGTGAAGTCTAAGAGTGTGTAGCCCTATTGTATAGTTGACTACAATAGGGCTACTTCTAAGAGTTAGTGACTAGTGTTGTTCGCCGTGTAGCTCCTGAAGCTGTTGTTCCAGTAGAGCAATACGAGCCTCTTGTTCTTGATTGCGGCTTTCAGCTTGAGCCAAACGACTTCTTAACAAGTCGTTCTCTTCCACAATGTTTTGAGGATTGTTGCTATCTCCCTTACGCCCTCGATTAGGAACAATTATTGTGAGCGAGCTACTGATGGCGGAAGTTATCAATGAAAGAAGAGTTTCCAAATCGTCACCTTTTCCGGTTCTTTATCTTTTAAGGGAAACAGGGAGACCGCAAGGGTCTCCCCTACATAGAGGACCACATGAAATGTAGGGGAGACCCTTGCAGCCTCCCTGCATTTCTACTCTATAGGTTTAAGCATGCCCTGTCTCTGCGGAATGCGAAGGTGTATCTGAGAGACTGTCCGCTATCTTGTCTGCTATTCCTGCTTTTGCCTCCTCGAACTGTTCAGGGCGCGTCTCACGCCAGTGTATCCACAATGCGATGAGTAGGGCCTGTAAGACTCCTGCCAATGGAGAGGCAAACAGGGCACCAACGATTCCAAAGAGTTCAGCACCGGCGATCAAGGCCGCGATAGAGACAATGGGATGAAGTCCCACTGCTTTGCCAACGATACGTGGCCCGATGATATCGCCTTCGAGTACATGAACAACGATAAAGTAGATCAACACACCGAGCGCGATTAACCACCCGTGGGTTAATGCAACTATCGTGCAAATGAGACCGGAGACGAGTGTTCCCAGGATGGGAATGAATTCTAAGATGAATGCAAGAACGCCTAGTAATAGTGCATAGGGAACTTGAAAGACTGTCAAGCCACCACCAACAAGAACGCCAATAAGCACGGAGAGGAGAACTTGACCACGAATGTAGCCTCCTACGACTCGTTGAAGGGTATCAAGCAAAAAGTTTGCCTGTGCCGCTTGAGGCATATTCGTGCGAAACCATGTTGTGATGCGTGATCCATCAATTAGGAAGTAGATGCTGAGAACGGCAACGACAACCACATCTAACAAGAAGCTGAAAAATCCGGTGAGCAGTGGAAGAGTGCTCGTCGCAATCCCCTCAATACTTGCGATGATTTGGGTACGCGCGGAGACTATCTGGCTTTGTGAGATACCAAAGGACTGAATAAACTGTTCTAGTGGCGTGAGTTGTCCATTGCTTTTGGGCGTGAGCCAGTACTGCACAAAGGTTGAGAGTGTTCCGACCTGGTGAATTGCCGTACTCACGACAAAGTAGATCAGTAAGCTGACAACGCCGAGGACAACAATGTACATGATGAGAATAGCAAGGAAACGTGGCATGAAACGTTCCAGAAATTTCACGCCAGGAGCAAGTGCATAGGCGAGGAGAGCAGCAAGGACTAAGAGAAGGAGCGTACTCGCAATATGTGAAGCTCCCCATAAGATGACAGCCGCAAGAGCAATCCATGCAAGAAGAGCGATGGGAATATCGCGCCGTCTTGCCCATACAGTGGTTGAAGCTTCTGCACGTGGTACGAGAAGCGGACGAATGTTAGAAGACATGGGGATGAGTTCCTTTCAAATGACTTTAGTGCATTCTACTTTACAAAGAATATTGTCTAAAAAACATGCTGACTCGTGTTGTGTCTAGTATGAGTGTGAGACATAATGTTAGACGGTATGGTCTCCAACTAAGTCACAGAAGTACAAGCGACAATGACGTATAAACATACTACGCACAATGACCTTGCCTTTTGGCGAAACCATCATGCGTAGTTCAACAGGCATAGATAAAGTAAAAAGCACGACAAGAAAACGGCTGTATTTAGGACTCTGTGAATGTTTGTTGAATAATATTGACGAGATCATCGAGTTCAAACGGCTTCTTAAGCAGTGCAACCTCACAATGTTTGGTTTCTTTCAGCGCATGTAAAGGAGTACTTGTACGTAAGAAGACAACAGGAGTCTCTTCTTGTCCTTGTATTGAGCGAAGATGGTCGTAAAATGCAAATCCATCTATTTCGGGAAGGTGATCATCTAAAAGTATGAGATTAGGTATGATGTCCTTGAGTATTTGCAACGCTTCTCTCCCATTTGTGACAAGAAGAACAGTATATGTGGGTTGTGAAGAAATGGGAATAGTGAGAAATTCAGCAGTGCTAGCGTCATCCTCAACGAAGAGGATTGTTTTAAGTGAGAATTGGTTCTTGAGTAGAGGCTGGGCGTCATTATGAAGCATCTGTAACTCCTCTCGTTGAGAAAAGCTCAAACATCCATGAAAATAATGCTTTTCATGAAGAGGATGCTGGAAAGAAGGCTTCATAACTGATATATAAAAATGGCATAACAATACATATCTATTCCATCAAGAAACCTCATCCCACGTTCTCAGAAAGAGTATACCATCAACAATAAGGCAAGTCAATATATATATACAAAAGAAAATATTTTTGTCATAAAAATAAATAGTATAAAGAATTATATATAAATAATAAGAAAAATGAGAAATATTTCTTTTGACTTTCATCTTCTTAAAGGAAGAGTTACTGTAGGATTTTCTACACTATAACAGATAAATCGGAATGTTGCTTACCCGAATGTAATCCGAAAAAGCTCTTTTTATCGTAGACGTTGAAAGACGTATGAAATTTGTAGTGAGGAAAGAGTAGTATGAAGATTGGGTTGTTAGAGGATAATCCAGCGATTTGTGATTTGATTACCACGACGCTCGAATTGGCAGGGCATACAGTTGTTTCTTATACATATGGCATATCTCTCTTAGAGGCTTTGTTTACGACGAGTGATAGCTCTACAATATCATTGATGTATGATGTGCTAATAGTCGATTTAGGTCTTCCCGGCGAGTTATCCGGTGTAGCTGTTATCAATCAGCTTTATGAACGTATAGAACCTTCAACGCTGCCTACTGTTATTGTTTCTGGTGCAGCACAACAAGAATTAGACGCTGTTCACAAGCGTCATCCAACGCTTGCAGTCTTACGAAAGCCTTTCAATATACAGTCATTGTTAACTGTTGTAACCGAACA
>CAXUHF010000147.1:0-6035 GCA_964250765.1 uncultured Ktedonobacteraceae bacterium
CAATGCGCGGCTGCGATTGAGAGCGTGTTGTTTGTCTCTGGTCGCCCACTCGAACGGGCAGAGTTGCGTAAGCTTTTAGCTCTTGATGAAGCCCATTTGGTTGCAGGCTTGCAACTTCTGGAAAACGAGTTGGTCGAGCAAGGACGCGGTATCCGTTTGCAGCGTCTGGGTGAACAGATACAGCTTGTGACCGCGCCGGAAAATGCTCAGTACATTGCTGCATTGCTTGGTTTACCCATGACCGCGAAATTGACCTCCTCCGCGTTAGAAACGCTGGCTGTGATTGCCTATCGTCAACCGATAACGCGGAGTCAAATCGAGGGAGTACGCGGCGTGAATAGTGATCGTGCTCTGGCAAGTCTGCTACAACATGGTTTGGTCATAGAAGTTGGTCGCGCCCAAAGCGTGGGACGGCCTGCGCTCTTCGCTACAACATCCGAATTTTTACAACTCTTTGGCCTAACCTCTTTAGAGCAATTACCGAATGTGCAAGAAGGTCAGGGGTTCACTCAACTAATAAATGATACCGTCATATAACAAATGTATGTGGAACGGAAGAACGCTGTACGGGTCTGATTTTATCACACCCTGCCAACATTCGTAGATGCCAACAGGGTGTGATAAAATCAGACCCGTACAGCAATGATTGAGGGGAAAGATTTTTATGCGTATTGGTCGTCATATGCCAACACATTCAAAGATGGTCAAAGCGGCTGAGTGCGCCTCGTCGCTTGGCTGTGAGGCAATACAGGTCTTTGTCAGCAATCCAACGGGGTGGCGACCAACGGCGGATGATCCTGCTGGTAGTGCCGCATTCAAAGCTGCGACTGAAGCTCTTGCCCTCTCACCTGTTGTCATTCATGCTCCCTATCTTATCAATCTTGCCTCACCTGATGCGCTCATCTGGGAAAAATCTATCGCGCTTCTGACATGGACTATGCAACGTAGCGCACAAATTGGTGCGTCTTATGTCGTCTTCCATACAGGTAGCCATCGAGGTTCAGGGGTTGAGGCTGGTGTAACGCGTATTGCGCAAGGGGTCGAACTTGTCATAGCGGAGTCACCTCAATCGGTTATGTTGCTACTCGAAAATGACGTTGGTGCAGGCAATGCCGTTGGACATAGTTTCGAGCAACTCGCGCATGTGTTACACTTGCTACCAGATGACATTGGGGAGCGTGTAGGCATCTGTCTCGATACAGCCCATCTCTGGGGTGCGGGACACGATATCGGAAGTGGAGAAGCAGTGTTACAGGTATTGAAGCATTTCGATGAAACAGTAGGACTCAAGCGGCTCAAGGTGCTCCACCTCAATGATACTGAGATGGCACTTGGCAGTCACCGTGACGTGCACGCCCGACTTAGCGAGGGCATCATTGGCGAAGAAGGTTTGCGTACTCTGCTGACAGACCCCCGCCTTGAGCATGTAGCCGTTATCTTAGAGACACCAATTCTCACCGATGACAAAGACAAAGAGGATTGGGAACACGACAAGACGCAAATAGCAAAAGCGTTCGCGTTGGCGAAAAAATAATCAAATGGTTTCATGTGTGCATAACAGGTGCATTGCACCTGTTATGCACACATGAAACCATGAAAAAAAGGAGGATCACTCATGATATCCGCCGTTGTCTTATTGAACGTACAGCGTGGCGAGGTCAATCAGACCGCGCAAAAGTTGTTAGAGGTCGAAGGCGTAGCAGAGGTCTATTCTGTTACCGGTGAGTATGACCTTGTAGCATTGCTGCGACTGCAACACTACGAAGACCTCTCTGATGTTGTGACCGCGCACATGGTACGCATACCCGCCATCGTCAAAACGAATACGCTCATGGCCTTTCAATGTTACTCCAAAGCTGACCTGCAACAAGCATGGGATATTGGGGTAGAATGATATAGGTATCAGAGGAGTTGGTAGCATGACAGGGGCAGAGCACCTGTCACTACTATACTATCTCATAGCGTGGCTCTACCACACCAGTCCTTGTATAGTAGTGACAGGTGCTCTGCCCCTGTCATGCCTTTTGTTTGTCTATGGTATACATTGTCTATGATACACAAAGGAGCGCATCATGGGTTTGATACATGGCGGATGGCTGGTTGCCAGAATGCTGAAACGTGAAGGGGTCGAGGTCGTCTTTACGCTGAGCGGTGGGCATATTGCGGGTATTTATGATGGTTGTTTGCGCGAAGGCATTCGCGTTGTAGATACACGTCATGAACAAGCCGCCGTTCACGCGGCAGAGGGTTGGGCCAAAACAACACGTAAGCCCGGCGTCGCTCTACTTACAGCTGGTCCTGGTGTGACCGATGGGGTAACGGGTGTGGCGAATGCTTATCTTGCAGGTAGCCCTATTCTGGTCATTGGTGGCGCGGCTCCACTTGGCTTTTGGGATCGTGGCGCGCTACAGGAGATGGGACAAATAGACCTGTTGCGCCCTATTACAAAGTGGGCACGAACGGTCCATGAGACCTCGCGGCTCGGTGAATACGTGGGTATTGCCTTTCGACAGATGTTGAGCGGTAAACCTGGGCCGACCTTCCTGGAAATGCCGATGGATGTCCTCAACAATTTCGCCGATACCGATACGCTCTTTGACCTCGGCGAGCCTGCGAACTATCGTGCAGGTGGTCGTACCGCGCCTGACCCTGACGCGGTGGTACAGGCCGCCGCGCTCCTCGAAAAGGCGAAACGTCCCGTTATTATGGCTGGTACCGCCGTCTGGTGGTCGAACGCGTCGGAACCTCTGCGTCAACTTGCGGAACGCATTTCGGCTCCTGTCTATCTCAATGGTGCAGGTCGTGGCTGTCTACCGCCAACACATCCCCTGTTCTTTACATCCTCGCGTCGCAAAGCCTTAGAGGGTGCTGATACCATTCTCGCCATTGGCACAAAAATGGACTTCCGGCTCAATCACGGGCAGCCACCGCTCATTCCTGCCGAGGCAAACGTGTTGTGGTTTGACCTCGCGGCTGAGGATATCGGCGTCAATCGTGGAGCTGCCGTTGGTCTTGTGGGCGATGTGGGCTTGAGTATGAGTCAAGTTACCGAGGCAACTAAGCCGATTGCGAACGAAGAGTGGTTAGCCTATATTCGCAATGAAGAGAGGCGTGGCCTTGAACGCGATGCAGCTGCGCTCAATTCGGACGCGGTTCCCATGCATCCTATGCGCTTCTGCCGCGAGATACGCGATTTTATTGATGAAGACACAACCGTCGTGGGTGATGGTGGTGATATCGTGAGCTATGGTGGCAAGGTTATCAACGTTGCCAAAGCGGGGTACTGGCTCGACGCGGGACCAATGGGCTGTCTGGGTACAGGGACAGGTTTTGCGATGGCGGCCCAACTTGCACGTCCCGGCAAGAAGGTGCTTCTCCTGAGTGGTGATGGTGCCTTTGGTCTCAATGGTATGGAGTTTGAGAGCATGGCGCGTCAGAAATTGCCGATTGTGGCGATTATTGGGAACGATGGTGCATGGGGACAGATCAAGCATCCACAACGCGCCATGATCGGACATGCGACGGCGGCTGAACTCTCCCCCGGCATTCGCTATGATAAGATGGTTGAGGCTCTCGGTGGCTATGGCGAACTTGTCGAGCGACCAGAAGATATTCGGCCTGCATTGGAACGAGCCTTTGCCTCTGGTCTACCTGCATGTATCAACGTGCTGATCGACCCCGAAAAACCCTATGGACGCTCGACCAATGTCGCTGTGTAAAGAATTGTGTTACAAAGGATATATTAGATGATGTGAATCACCTGTAGGGGTCTAATTCTATTACACCCGCTTGGCAATGCATAATGTTAAAGGATATAGACCAGCGTTTCAACATATCTTCCAATTATGGTCAATCGCCAAGCGGGTGTAATAGAATTAGACCCCTACAGTGATTCATCTCTTGTAGGAGTATATAGATTGAACATCCCACAGACGCGCCGTGACGACACCATTGAGGATTTTCACGGCACACAGGTTGCGGACCCTTATCGCTGGCTTGAAGATGCCGCATCGGCTGAAACACAGGCGTGGTCAGAGGCTCAGGACGCTGTGACACGTGCCTATCTCGCCACGCTTACTGAACGCGAGCGGATTCAGGTGCGCCTCACCGAGTTGTACGATTATCCCAAATATACCGTGCCCAGCAAGCGGGGAGATCGCTATTACTTTTCCAAAAACACGGGCCTACAAAACCAGTTTGTGCTATATAGACAAGATACACTGAATGGAGAGGCGACACTTGTCCTTGATCCCAATACGTTAAGTGCCGATGGTACTGTTGCGCTTGTCAATCGTTCGTTCAGCGAAGATGGTAAACTTCTCGCTTATGGCACCTCGACCAGTGGTAGCGATTGGCAAGAGGTGAAAGTGCGACGCGTCGATGAGGGCCGCGACTTCGATGAAGTAATTTCATGGACAAAGTTTAGCTCACTTGCGTGGCGACATGATGCGCAGGGTTTCTACTATAGTCGCTTTCCAGAACCTGGGACCGTGCCAGAAGAAGATGCGACAAACTTCAATAAGGTGTATCTGCACACCCTTGACACACCACAGACCGCAGACTCGCTTATCTTTGAGCGACCCGACGCGAAAGAACTGGCCTTTGATCCAACCGTGACCGATGATGGCAAATATCTTGTCCTCAATGTCTGGCACGGTACCGACCAACAGAATCGTGTCTATTACCGCGAGGTTGATAGCACTACACCTTTTGTTCGTCTTTTGGACGAGGCCGATGCAGACTATACATTCATAGGCAATGATGGACCTGTTTTCTACTTCAAAACCGACCTACACGCGCCTCGGAGTCGCATTATTGCAATTGATATTCGCGAACCCGAACGGACAAATTGGAAAGAACTGGTTCCGCAACAAAACGATGTCGTTGCGTTCGCGCTTGTCGTCAATTCCCAATTCATTGTCGTGTATTTACATGATGCTCATCACCACATTAAGCGTTACGCTATAGAAGATGGGCACTTGTTAGGTGAAATCGCGCTGCCCACACTCGGTTCTCTTGTAGAAATCTCTGGCGAGATGGATAGTAGCGAGCTATTTTTTAGCTTCACCTCGTACCTTGTGCCTTCCAGCGTCTACCGTTATGACTTTACAACTGATACCCTGACGCCTCTACACGATGCAGCAATTCGCTTCGATGCTAACAACTATGAGACGGAACAGGTCTTTTATCCCTCGAAGGATGGGACACGCATTCCGATGTTCCTGACACACAAAAAAGGCTTGACGAAGGATGGCTCGAACCCGACGTTGCTCTATGGCTACGGCGGTTTTAATGTCAGCCTGACACCAATGTTTTCGCTCGTTGCGCTTTTATGGGTCGAAAGTGGGGGCATCTATGCAGTGGCGAACCTGCGCGGTGGGGGTGAATATGGTGAAGAGTGGCATCAAGCAGGAGTGCTTGGCAAAAAGCAAAACGTCTTTGACGATTTTATCGCGGCAGGTGAATGGCTCATTGCGAACAAATATACGAGTACGTCGAAGCTTGCAATCAATGGTGGGAGTAATGGTGGCCTGCTAACCGCTACCTGTCTTGTGCAGCGTCCCGATCTCTGGGGTGCTGTTGTGTGTGAGGTTCCTGTTATCGACATGTTGCGTTACCACCGCTTCACTGTTGGACGCTACTGGATATCCGATTATGGCGACGCAGAGCATAACGCTGAGGATTTCAAGTTTCTCTACGCCTATTCGCCTCTACACAACGTCAAAGAGGCTGTCCACTATCCGCCCACGCTCATCATGACAGCAGACACCGATGATCGCGTCGTCCCTGCCCATGCCAAGAAATTTACCGCGACTCTGCAACGAGCGCACTCTGGCGAAAACCCACCCCTGTTACGTCTCGAACTCAAAGCCGGGCATGGCCTCGGCAAACCCACAGCTAAGATTATCGAGGAACGGAGCGATATGCTCGCGTTCTTGTTCCATACGTTTGGTATGGTATAAAATGCATCGGCTGGGGGGGGGGGGGGATTTTTAATAAAATACAATTTATTAAAAATCAGGACCCCCGCGCGA
>CAXUHF010000147.1:6045-12743 GCA_964250765.1 uncultured Ktedonobacteraceae bacterium
AATAATCTGTTTGGGCGTCTTTTTTTTTATACTTTATTAATTTATTTAAAACCCCCCCCCCCCAGCCGATGCATATACATCTTCATATGCGTCGAGCATACGCTCTAGCGAAAAATGCTGTTCAACATGGGTACGACATTTCACACGAGACAAAGCAGAAAGCTTGTTAACGTACGCAGTGGCTTCTGCACGGTCTCCTGGCGCGACGAGAAAACCTGTCTCGCTATGTTGAATAATCTCTTCTACAGCACCGCGTCGATAGGCGATAACGGGTGTACCAGTCGCCATTGCTTCAACGGGCGTCAAGCCAAATGGTTCATCCCATTCAATAGGAAAGAGCAAACCGAGTGATTGCCCCATCACGTTCCATAATGCTGAGCGGTCAAGCAGTCCAAGATAGGTGATGCGTTCCCCTGCTTGTTGTAATTTAGGCAAAATGCGCTCTTGATAGTAGGATGAGTCATAGATACCGCCAGCAAGCAGCAAAGAGCGTCCAGTCTGTTCCGCAATCTCGATAGCGGCCTCGACCCCTTTTTCAGGAGTGATACGACCTGCGAACAGAAGTGGTGCATCTTCTGCAATCTGTTCAACAAAAGGGATAGTGTTGAGGTCAAGCCCATTGTAGATGATGGAATCAATCGGTGTATATGGTGTGTAAGTTTTGGCACAGGCATGCGAGACAGTGAGCAATGTCAAGGGATGTCCTTGTTGATGGAGGACACTCAGTGCATCATTGATTTCAGGCGAGATAGCAGGTAAATGGATAGTGTGTAACATTGGTATATTTCGTACCAATGCGCTACAGGTAAACGCAGGCCAGTCAAAGGCATGTGCGTGAACGATATCAAATTCGTCGTGGCGTTGTTGTAAAGATAGGAATAGGTTAAGAAAGATATTTGCCTGTGCGAAAAAGCCTGTATCGGCGAGTCGCTCTAGTGTTGGTTCCGAGAAGCTGGCAGGAAGTACACTGTCAGGGACCACGATTTGCTCAATCGTCACATGAGGGACCGATGAGCCAGCACGTGCAAAGAGTGTAACGGTATGTCCACGTTGATGTAGTCCTTGTGCGAGATCGGCAAGCATCGCCTGTGCACCACCTGGATATGGCTGGGCAATGGGCGTGACAAGCGGTGCAACGAGGGCTATCCTCATCTAAACTGTCTCTCCTCGGTACAGAGCACTATTATTTTCAGTTTCATGAAGTGTGACTTCGTAGAGAAGTCCTTGAGGAAAGCCCTCTTCCAGACGTTCCCAGAACTTGATTGCCAGCATTTCAGCCGTTGGAATTACGCCTTCCAACCAGGGCACATCATAGTTGAGATGCTTATGATCGACCCAGTGAATGACCTGCTCGTTGGTGATGCGTTTCATATCGGTCAGATTAAGGACCATACCAGTACGTGAGTCAACATTGCCGCGTACCGTCACCTCAAGCACATAGTTATGTCCATGTCCATTCGGATTCGCGCACTTATCGTACACCACATAGTTTTCGGCTTCCGAAAGCTGGTCGCTCCATAGTCGATGTGAGGCACTAAAGGTGGTGCGTCGTGTCAGGTAAACCATAGGATATCCTTTTATGCATTGGTAAACAATTCGATGTTGGAACGAAGGGCACAATTCATTGCGCCCCTACATCATGCGTTGGTGAATAATTCGATATTGCTACCATTGAACTTACTGCCAGTATCATCAGCGAGAAAGAGCAGGATTTCGGCAAGCTCGTCTGGTGTCATGCCTGCTTCGAGATGTGGTGCTGCTTGACGTAACATCTCGGTAGCGACTGCGCCTGGACTGACCGCGCTCACACGAATATTATATGGCCTGCCCTCAACGGCAAGAATTTCTGTTAGCCCAGCAACTCCTGATTTTGAGACGTTATACGCGCTCAGACCGGGGAACTTTTCGACGCCCTTGACACCAGAGAGCGAGGAGAGGTTGAGAATGACGCCCTGCTTCTGTTCTGCCATCACGCGAAACGCTGTACGACAACACAGGAATGTCCCACGCAGATTGACGTTGATTACATCATCCCATGTCTTCGTGTCCATCTCAAGAAACGGTTTGACTGCGACGATACCAGCACAATTGACCAGGATATCGACACGCCCATACGTCTGTAGTGCTTGCTCGAACAGGCTACGTACATCCTCCTCACGTGCCACATCGCCTACAACCGCAAGAGCTTCTCTCCCCTGCTGTAGAATCTCGGAGACTACCTCGTCAAGTTGCGCCTGGGTACGACTACATAGCACAACCTTCGCGCCTGCTCGTGCGAACGCTAGCGCTGTGGAGCGACCAACACCACGTCCCGCTCCTGTGATGATTGCGATACGATTGTGTATACTCATACATAATATTATATCATTGTTTCGTAGGGGCTTAATGATACGGTTCAACGAAATAAGCGGGATATGAAATACCTGTAGGGGTCTAATTCCATTACACTCTGTGGGCGATTTGCAATGTTAGAGGACGCATGGAACGTTTCATCATCCTGTATACATGGTCAATTGCCGAGAGGGTGTAATGGAATTAGACCCCTACAATTGCCGTCTCCGCGTTATATTGTCAATATGTATTATTACACCCTCGCAACAGTAGACAATTGGGGTGTAATGAATTATAGTCCCTACAGCACTACACATCTCGTCAATCATTTAACGTTCACAACATTCTACTGATATATTTCTAATAGGTGGCTATACTTGCGAACTCTTACATGCTACAGTATGATGCTTTCATGAATATGGCACGAGGAGACAACAGTTCTATGCTAAAAGATAAGAGAGTACTGCTGGAAAAAATAGAGGCACTAGAAGAGACCATCGAGGTGATGCAAGATAAGGAACTTATGAAAGTCTTTCGTGAGAGTGTTAAGGCTCTACAGAACTGTGAAACGGTAGCGTGGGAGGACGCGAAAAGGGAATTATTATCATCTTGTTGAACACTCCCTTTCTTTGCTATAATGCTGATGCGATATTACTTACATCATTATGCAATTATGACGTTGGTTAACCCTTTGTACAGCTCTGATGATGCGATTTGCTGAATGAACGGAAACATATTGATTGTAGTAGTCCACCCATCTTGATTTGATACCTTTGGAGAGCCTTGAACCGTTGCGTTCTTTGCGCTATAGCATCCAAAAAGGTTCAAATGACGATGGTCAGACTAGTAGGGACCAATTATGCGATATAACAAATAATGCGAGATATGTGAATTGTAGAGGTCTAATTCTATTACACCCTCTTGGCGATTGACCATGTTTGGTGTATGCTGAAACGCTAATATATATCCTTCAACATTTGTGCGTTGCCGAAAGGGTGTAATAGAATTAGACTCCTACAGACGTTGCGTATTCTTACAAATTTGTTCATCTGTATTATCATGTTCTCTCGGCCTTTTCAATTGCCGACAAGGACGCGATAAATTGGTCCCTACAGAATATTCCTGTTAACAGATACATCGCATTATTCCATTCTACTGGCACATACAAATGTTTGAGGACGTGAAAAGCGTTTTCGTTGTCCTTCATAGTGTATAGTGTCATAGAGGGTGTGCTGAAGCAGACCCGTACAGGAGTTCAGTTGCCACGTTTACTCTATAGACTAGGAACGAGAAGCTTTTGGGTGGCATTGTGAATGTATTTCTAGCGTGCTATTGGCTCTGTCTTCGGGAGGGTGCATGACCACACCTACCGTATTGTCTGGTTCATTAGAAGATTTTGGCCTCGTGGAGGTCTTGCAGGTGGTGGAGTTGGGTGGTATGACGGGCGCAATTCAACTTAAGAAGGAAAACGGTCAGACAGGTATAGTCTACTGCAACGAGGGCAAGGTGGCGAACTGCTCGGAGTTCGACCCGCTCGCGTTAACGCTGGGTGATGTCCTGCAACAATTAGGCATGGCAACGCATCAGCAGATTGAGGATGCCTTCAAGCAACAACTATCCGATGTTGTGGGTAAACGCATCGGCGAACGCTTGATTACCATGCGTATCATCACCGATACGCAACTCCACGAAGCATTACGCACAAAGGCTCTATGGACCATCCGTGAGTTGGCGATGTGGCCTAAAGGAACGTATGAGTTTATTGCTAGCCCTGATGTGCAAAAGCTGCTTCCCTATGGTGATGTGCCGCTCAATATAGAGGTGATGCGTACCGCGATGGAGATTGTGCGCTATAGTGATGAGTGGCAGACATTAGAAGTCGCGTTGCCTCAGAAGATGCGTACCATGCTGCGGCTCGTGGAAGAGATTCCGCGTGCCATGAATTTTCATCGTCACACGCTTGAAACGTTTATGCTCATTAATAACTATCGACGTGTGCGTCGTATTGCGAGTGCAATGCGACGACCAGAGCTAGATGTGGCGCGAGAGCTTGCGCAACTTGTACAACAAAATCTTGCTCACCCCGTGTTTCAAGAGCAACCGAATCAAGGTGATAGCCGCAAGATGCGCTTGCCCGAAGCCGCCGAGAAGTTGCGTATGGAGAACTTCCAACTACTCGACCTGATTAGCCGTATGGAACAGGAATGGGAGAAGAAACATACGCCAACCGAGCAACTTCCCACTTTGGTGCGTTTTGTGAATTGGACGATGGACGCACTTATTGACGCGTACCGTAGTAGCAGAATTGAACTAGACCCTAATATGCTCAGAACGTTACTCATCAACGAAAATTTGCTGTACATGGGCACCTATGAGTTTCGTGTTGACCATAACAACATTGATGTTGATGATTTTACAAACCTTTGTGATGCTGTCATGAACGACAGTATGCACGCCGCCACTGATTTTTATGACGAGGCGTCATCGGTGCTACAACGGATGTTACGCACCATCTTTTCCTCCATCAATGCTCGCGTGGTTAGTCCCCGCGAACGCCTTGAGAACCAGGAGGTCTGGGAGGCCATGTTTGAGCAATTCGCGCTAACGCGCACGGGTGTGATGTAGATAAATAAAGAACGCATTTCCGCGTGCCGCCTTGCAGCACGCGGAAATGTGTTCTTTATTTAGAAGAGGGATAGGAGACAAAGACGCTTTTGATTTCGCTGAACTCTTCGACGGCACTGGAGCCGAGTTCGCGGTGTCCGTTACCGCTTGCCTTCATACCGCCAAAGGGCAGGTGTATCTCTGAGCCTGTGGTTGCGGCGTTGATATAGACAAGGCCGGACTCGATATCACGTATAGCCTGAAACGTTAAACGACTGCTTTCTGTGAAGATACCTGTCGAAAGCCCATATTCCGTCTCGTTCGCTACCTGGATTGCCTCTTCGTAGGAGTTCACTGGCACGATAGAGACGAAGGGGCCAAAGACCTCTTCACGTGCGATACGCATGTCAGGCGCAACGTTCGTAAAGATCGTTGGCTTGTAAAAGGCTCCATCACTATATGTATTCTCGGTCAGTGCGGCGCCACCTGTTACCAATTTTGCGCCCTCGTGCTTGCCAGCCTCGGTATACTCATGTACTGCTTTGACGCGTCCTTTGTTCACTAAAGGCCCCATCTCGATGGCGGGATCGAGTCCATCGCCAACATGCAACTTTTCGGCGGCAGCGACGAGCCGTTCCGTAAAAGCTGCCTGCACCGATTTTTGCACAATCACGCGACTTGTCGCGGTACAACGTTGACCCGTTGTGCCAAAGGCAGCTAGTGTAATGCCAGCAACGGCCAGATCAAGGTCCGCGTCCTCTAGCACGATCACCGCGTTCTTGCCACCAAGCTCCAATGTGCAACGGCGCAGATCACGTCCACACATCTCAGCAACGTGCCGTCCCACCTCTGTCGAGCCAGTCAGCGAAATCATGTTGATACGCTTATGGCTTGCCAGCGCATCGCCTAATGTTCCTCCTGGCCCAGTGATGACGTTTAGCACACCGGCTGGAAGCCCTGCTTGCTGCAATATCTCCGCAAGCTTGATTGAGAGCAATGGCGTATCGCTCGCAGGTTTGAGGATTACCGCGTTCCCTGCTAATAACGCGGGGAAGGTTTTCCAGGCGGGAATGGCGATAGGAAAGTTCCACGGTGTGATGATACCGACGATGCCGAGTGGGTGGCGTACCGTCATACAAAACTTATTAGGGAATGCGGATGGCACTGTTTCGCCTTCCGCACGGCGTCCCTCGCCCGCGATAAACTTGGCAACGTCGATGGCAATTTGCACATCACCGCGCGTCTCTTTAAGAATCTTGCCCATTTCGCGCGTCATGAGCGTTGCAAGCTCCTCTTTTTGCTGCTCTAGTAGTAGGGCAACACGTAGCAGAACCTCGCCACGTTCAGGTGCAGGAGTTGCGGCCCATTTCCGTTGTGCGCTAAGTGCTGCGGCAACGGCATCCTCAAGGTCGGCAACCGTCGATTTTTGAAAATGCCCGATGACCTCACTTGTATGCGCTGGATTTGTATTAGCAAAGGTTTCGCCGCTTCGAGAGTCGCGCCATTGACCACCAATGAAATTCTGAAATACCTGTTGAGTAGGGGAAATTGAAGACATGCAAATGCTCCTCGTTGAGTATGTATCG
This sequence comes from uncultured Ktedonobacteraceae bacterium, assembly GCA_964250765.1. GTDB lineage: Bacteria > Chloroflexota > Ktedonobacteria > Ktedonobacterales > Ktedonobacteraceae > JBBQVS01. Next base: position 12,567 of record CAXUHF010000147.1, read on the forward strand.
TCGTTGACCTGTTTGTTGATCAGTTAGACAAAATGGTTTTCCATCCTTTAGAGTAAACAGGGAGACCGCAAGGGTCTCCCCTACATGTAAGTGAACCGTGAACATGCAGGGAGACCGCAAGGGTCTCCCCTACATGTTCACCCGTTTCCCCTAAAGGACGAAGACCCAACAAAATAG
>CAXUHF010000148.1:0-12668 GCA_964250765.1 uncultured Ktedonobacteraceae bacterium
CGTGCAGGCTACCAGGAAATCGTGCTTACAGGCATTCATCTAGGCGATTACCACCCTGACGGAGACGAGCAGCGCGACCTCGGCGATCTGATCGCAACACTGTTACGAGAAACAGAGATTCCACGTATCCGTGTCTCATCGTTAGAACCAGAAGACTTTCGCCTTGAGTGGTTAGCATTATGGCAAAATCCACGCATGTGTCGCCACCTGCATCTACCGATGCAAAGCGGTTCCGATGCTATTCTTCGTCGTATGGCACGCCGTTACAACAGTACTCGTTACCAGACTATCGTTACTGAGGCAAAACGCCTTGTCCCTGGTATAGCGATCAGTACCGACATCATCACAGGCTTTCCAGGCGAGAGCGACGAGGATTTCGAGCAAACTTACCAACTTGCGCGCACACTGGAATTTGCCAAGTCACACGTCTTCCGCTTCTCACCACGTCAGGGAACAGCCGCCGCACGTATGAAGGGACAAATACAGGACCCTCTCAAAAAAGCTCGTAGCGAACGTTTGCTTGCACTAAATGAGCAGCACAGTCAACAATTTCGGCAGCAATTTCTCGGCGAAACCGTCGAAGTACTCGTAGAGCATCCACGTCACGATACTTGGGAAGGACTTACAGACAACTACCTCCATGTCGAATTGCATAATCCCCCCACACACATTCATCAACATGCTTTAGTGAAAGCACATCTAACGCATCTTGTGGATGATGGCGTGTGTGGTGTGTATACAGGCTAAGAGAAGGAATACATCACGATGACAACACAGCCAATATTCCCCAAAATGACTGTTGAAGAATATGTAATGCTGGATGATAATAGCCTGGAAACAAAGTATGAGTTTATAGATGGCAAGGTGTATATGCTTGCAGGTGGAACAGCAGATCGTTCTACTATCAATGGCAACACAGTAGTTGCACTAAAAAATGCTCTTCGTGGAGGTCAATGTCGTATTCATGGCTCTGACCTAAAAGTACGTCTTTCAGAGAAACGCTTTGTTTATCCAGATGTATCTGTAAGTTGCGATCCCCGCGATAGAGGGGAGATTACGGTTATGCAATATCCAACTCTGATTGTAGAAACTCTTTCACCTAGCACAGAAACCTACAATCGTAGAAAGAAGTTCTCTTACTACCGTGCCTGCACGAGTATACAAGAATATGTCCTCGTAGATACGCAAACACAAGCTATAGAAGTTTACCGACGCGATCAAGAACCTTTCTGGAAGTTTTCCGCTTTTGAAGCCGATGAGCAAGTAGAGTTAGCGAGTTTGGGTATTAGTATTCCTGTTACTGCTATCTATGAGGATGTCGAATTCCCTGAAGATATATCACTATAGAGGTCCACTCTTGCATAAACACAACTTTTATCTTTTCATTATGATTCTTTGCTCATTATTATTTGTTACAGCATGTAGCGATGTAACTAGTGCTAGCACACCAGTAATAGGCAATCCTAATAATGTATCTAACATGGCTATAGGCAGTTTTAAAGAATTTAGTTTGCCGAAAACGGGGAGTGGCTTGATGCGTCCCGCTCTTGACTCAAAGGGGTGTCTGTGGTTTGGCGAAATGAGCCACAACTTCCTGACGATGTTTGATACACATACACAAACATTTATGGAAATTACGCCACCGCACGGTGCTTATAGTGTTATGGGTGTCGTTGTCGCATCCGATGATACAGTTTGGTTTGCCGAGCAAGACGCTAACTATATTGGACACTACTTTCCCGGCACGAAACGCTTCCAAACGTATAGTCTACCTATCCTGCATATACCCGATCCGAACAATACTCAGCATATCTCTACACTTCCAAGTGGCCCAAACGATCTCGCGTTTGACGCACACGGCAATCTCTGGTTTACCGAACTGAATGCGGATAGCATAGCTATGCTCAATACACATACAGGAGCAATTCGACAATATCCGCTTTCAAGCACAAAAAGTGTGCAGACACTCAGTCCTTATGGTATTACTGTGGATGTGCATGGTATGGTATGGTTCACCGAGTCCACAGCTAATCGTATCGGTCGTCTTGACCCAAGCACAGGTACCATTCGTCTTTTCACAATCTCAGACTCATCCGTTTCACTTATGGAAATAGCAAGCGACACCCACGGCTTTATCTGGGCAACCTCATTTAACAATAACCAATTGTTACGGCTCGACCCTACAACAGGAGTGTTCACAAGCTATATCGCGCATTCAACAACACAGGGAAGCGGAGGTTTGTACGGACTAACGGTCACGAGAAGTGGTGACATATGGGTCACGGTGCCCGCAGAGAATGCACTTGCCAGCTTTGATACAAGCACGCATCGTTTTGTGTATCATACGATTCCTTCACCTGGCAGTTTCCCATTCGGTCTCGTAATGAATGCACAGAAGCAAATATGGTTCACCGAAGCTGGTAGCGATAAGATTGGGATGTTACAGTCATAGTTGTGATAGAACACAAAGGACCTGGGAACGTGTACATGTTCCCAGGTCCTTTGTGCTCTATCACAACTACAGATACTTTTCAAACCAGCCCTTGATGTGGCGTAATCGTTCGAGACGTGAGTGTGGATGTCCACCACGCGAGAGGCCATGACTTTGCCCCTCAAAGCGCACCAGTTGTACCTCGCGCCCCATCCATTTAAGTGACGCAAACAATTGCTCGGCTTGCTCAATTGGACAACGTAAGTCCTGCTCGCTATGAATGATGAGCAATGGGACTTTAATGTTCTGGACGTAGTGTATTGGTGACATGTGCATATACTTATCCAGACTCTCCCACGGTGTTGTGTCCAGGTTGTCGTAGCCCAGGTCCCAACCTACATCGCTACTACCAAACATTGATGCAAGGTTGGCGACACAACGGTCAGTTACTGCGACCTTAAAGTCGTCGTAGTGACTTACTAACCAGTTCGTCATAAACCCACCGTAGCTCCCACCTGTTACACCAATGCGTTGTTCATCAATGTAGCCACGTTGTACCAATGTCTTCACACCGTTCATGATGTCTATCGAATCCTTCTCGCCCCACTGTCCATTGACGGCAAACGAGAAGTCATACCCATAGCCACAGCTACCACGTGGATTTGTATAAAGCACAACATAGCCCTGCGCGACCAGCATTTGCATTTCGTGGAAGAAGCCATAGCCGTATTGCGTATTTGGGCCACCGTGAATCTCGACAATCAACGGGTACTTTTTCGATGGTTCAAAGTCGTGAGGCTTGAGAATCCAGCCATCTATAGACCAGTCTTCGGCCCCCTTGTACTGTATATACTCAGGTGCAACTACCGTCAAATCGTTGAATAGGGCATCGTTAAAATGCGTCACGCGCTGCATTTCGCCAGTTTGTTGTGTTGCATTGAGTGTGTATATCTCCTGTGGTCGTGTTGCGTCGCCAACAAGCAACGCGATCTGCTTTTTCGTGGTATCAACGCTAAAATCGCGCACATGCACATCGCCAGGAGTTAACGTAGGCGGTTGTGCTCCTGCACCATGAGCAGAAAGGGTAAAGAGGCGTGAAGCTCCATGCAATGATGCCAGGACATACAATAATGTACCGTCGGCTGACCATACAGGAGAAGGCATCAAGTGTTCATCGCCTATATCGCTGTTTGTCCAATCCATGCACGTACCGTCAAAATCCTTTGAAAGGTTTTGCGGTGCTTGCTTGTCTGCATCTGATGCGATGGAATACAGGTACGTATGTCCACCCGAATGCACCTTGGACGAAGCGAGCAAGGCGATTGTTTTGCCATCCGGCGACCACGCAGGTGAGCCACAACTGAGCGTTCCATCCGTCAAACAACGCAATTCGCCTGCTGTATTGTCTCGGATTTGTAGTGTGTAGATGTCCGCACCAAGAATACGCCAACGATCCTCGGCGTGATTCGAGGCGAATACAATCTGCGTACCGTCGGGCGACCATGCCGCGTCTCCATCATCCCAATCGCCATCCGTCAACTGCTGCGGTGTGCCACCATTCGCGTCAACGAGAAAGAGGTGAGAGCGACGTTCATAGATGAAGCCGACACCATCGAGACGGTACCAGAGCCGATCAATCACGCGCACCTTCGGTAGTGGCTTGCCTTCTTCCGTCTCTTCGTCGGCTGATCCAACCTCCGCACTGAATAGCAGACGTTTGCTGTCGGGCGACCAGACAGGCGAAGCAGCTCCATGCTCCATAAATGTCAATTGACGCGCCTCACCACCATCAACAGGTAACAGCCAGATTTGCGGCTTACCTTTGCCCTGTTTCTTCGCATCCTTGCCCGTTGCCTCGCTCTCACGCTCAGACACAAACGCCAGCCAACGGCCATCAGGCGACCAAGCAGGGCTACTTGCATTCGCAGTGCCAGATGTGAAACGTTGCGCCTCACCTCCATTCACAGGTGCAACCCAAATCGCTGAGCGATACTCATGCTTTGACGCATCAACTGTGGTCGTCACGAACGCGACACGCTGTCCATCTGGTGCAATACGTGGTCTACTCAAAAATTGCATCGAGTACAAGTCTTCTATCGTAATTCCTCGTGCCATGATAGACAAAATCCTCTCTATAAATGCTCTGTAGAGACTAATTTATCGCGTCCTCTTGGCGATCAGATGCCGACGAGGACGCGATACATCGGTCCCTACACTACTATGAACGGCGACGGCGACCACTACGGTCACGGTCCAACGCGAAATCAAGCGTCTCATGTAAGCGCTCAAAATCATCAACATCGAGTTGTAGTTCCACCGCAGGCACATCATCGGCTCTGGAGCGTCCCTCCTCAAAGAGTTGCAGAACGAGCGTCAGTTCAATTTCCATGATCCCCTCGCGCTCAAGTTCGAGTTCGACATCCTCGTCATCCTCGTCATCCTCGTCATCGTCAGCATCAACGGGGTGTGGTACAAACTCGATGTTAGTGCGCGCACACTTGAAACGTCCTGTGAGTTTCAGAGCATCGGTAGACAATTCTTCCGCTAGTTCGCGGACCACCTCCATCATCTGCACAAACGCGTCTTGCAATTGTTCAAGCGCGTCTTCATCATCGCCCAAGCCCTCAGACTCAGTACTCAATTCACCTGTTGTTTGACCACTTCCTGAGTCAGGCAGTCGTTGCCGTGCAAGCTCGTTCAACTGCTTGAGTGCTTGAGCAAAGGCTGGAGAAAATGCATTGCTTTCACGTTCTGTAGGCTTTGTACTCTCTTCCTGCTCGCTCTCTTCCGCATGAAAGCCATTCCCGTTATTGCTTTCTTCCTCGTCATCAGCGTCGTCATCGTCAGCGTTTCCATCCAACCCAACGGCGGTTTCTACCGCCAGGATTTGCTGATGCAATTGCTCAGCGACATCACGTGTAAGATATGTTATCACTCTCGCTTGACGAGAGGCTGCAAGCAATTGAAAGGGGGGCCAATCCCGATATCGTTCGCGTGTGCGCAGGTAGCGCATTTCCACCATACCTAATGTGTCAAGCCGTAATGAAAGCTCCATATAATTCCTCCTCAAATATGCAGAACGAATCAGCTACTACAGCTATTTCTGCTGTGCATAAGATTTTTTGTTCCCCTTGAAAATAGAAAATTTCTCTTAGTAGTAATATGGGAAAGAGTCGAGATAGAAAAGCAAAGAAAATATACTTGAGCATAAACGGCTTTCATCATACCACAAAGAAGGACTGGGAAGGAACCAGTCCTATCTCTATCGCTATGCGATTAGCAGGGCACCCGCAAGGGGAATGCCCCTCCCATACAATACTGCGATAAAGCACCTATCCGTCTATGGGAGGGGCATTCCCCTTGCGGGTGCCCTGCTTCAACTGTCTCTACATTCTACAAAATACTAATATTCGTCGATAATGGAGTCGCCTTCATCATCGTCGTGCTGTTCTGCATCAGGGAACCAGCGTCGCACAGTTTGAGCCGCAATAGATGCTGGTGCTTGTTGTTGCAAGGTTGTAGCAGGGATGTCGCTTGTTTCCGGTGGGCACTCTTGCAGTTCAAGTACAGTCGTATTCAATGTCTTTTCAAGACTCTTAATGATGCTCAGTGACTCAACAGGAGAATCGACGCCCTCCCGCTCCATTTTTTGCACGCTTTCTTTTAACGTATTGATTTGCTTGATAAGCTGGTCTTGGAGTGTACGCAACTGGCTGCATCGGTCAGTATTGTTGTTCATATAATCTTCTCTCCTCAAAGTCTCGCTCACTTTTTAACAGATAATCCTTCACCTGACAAGCAGATCGGGCAACACTCTTCTATCTCTCCACATCATAAAAGAGCGTGAACGGTGCATCGTCTTCAACGACACAACGTCCATTATACTCCACGAACGCATAGAAGCAATGCCTATACATACTAATCCAAACTCGTCCACACTGTTTGCAAACGATGACGCGCGAGACTAAGTGCAGTTGCTAGCACGAGCAACGTCACTCCCATAATCGTTAATGCTAACGACGGTGGAAGCCCCAGCGATGGCAGAAACAGTGCATGCATCGCGCTCACGATCACCAGTGCTACACCACTTAAAACAAAGAAACGTGTACGTAGGGTCACACCTAGGAGGAAGAGAGCCAGTGCTTCACCAGCGAGAATGAAAGTTGGTTGAATACTTGGCACATTAAAGCTTGACCAGAGCGTTGGTAATAATAACAGAGCTGCCCCAGAGATTGAGCAGAGTTGCCCTAAGCGTTGACGCTGCACAATATGTTCACTACGTGAAAGGAATGGCGCAATTACAATCAGGTATGTCGCGGGAGCCAGTGCGAGCCATTCAATACGCGTGAGATGGAACAGAGACAGTTCCCACGGAATAGCTAGAACTACCAACAAACCCGCAGCATATGTTGTCCAATAGTGCTTTCTCTGTCGCATCCATCCATACCAGAAGAGTTGTATTGCCAACAGCAGAAGTATACCAATGCCGACTTGTCCCAACGCCTCTGTATTGGACGACAGGCCACCCTGCGCAATAATGATCAAAAGTATTCCGACCTGACCAACGAAACTCAGCAGTATATAGAATATTCGCAGTGACGACCCTTGTGCTAACAAGAGATAGCTCATTATAAAGACAAGAAAGAAAAGTATACTCAACGCTCCCATTTGCTGCCACAGTTCCCATTGTGCCTGTATAGTACCCCATAGAACAAGCACGATAGGTAAAATGAGTAGTTCGCGCCTGCGCTCTACCAACATTACGACACATACAAGCAGGATAAAGGCGAACAGACTACCGTATACCGTCACACCCGCCACCTGGACTCCTCCCATGAGGCTATTCCAGGCAACTGTTGCTGCAATAGCGAACAACGAAGCACAATACCAAGGCCAATTCCAGGTAAATGCTGCCATCCTAGATGATGACGCGCCTTTTTTTGCTTTGCTCAAACGTCCCACAGCAAGAGCTATGACACCTGTTACAAGAGCTACGCCTGTCAAGTAATAGGTCGGAAAGACAATCCGCGCACTGATGCTCTTGAACATATCTGTATTAAGTCGTACGGCTAAAACAGTGCCCCATAGTGCGAATACCGCAACAAGCCATAACCAACGTGCTTGACGCTCAAAAACAAGGACCATATAGGCAACTAGTGCGTAGAGCAACAACGCATCAGGAACAGCAGTAGGGAAGGGATTATTGATACCGCCCAACACACCATAGGTACCTGTTAACACGGCTGCCGTCAATGCAATAACATAAAAAGGTATTGCCCATGTCTTTGCCACAAGCCTTCCCACAATAAGTGCTACAAGGGCCGCAACACATGCAACACAAGCTAGTGCCCAGACAGAATTTGAGGGCATCAGCAGACTAGCAACTGCGAAACCAACTGCGATAATGAGCATCCATTGCCGACGTGTTAAGACGGCGGCTATGTACCAGATAAGTGCCAAACTAGCCATTTCTAGCGCAACAGAGAATGGTATTCCTAGCCAGTTCTGGAGAGTACTCGTTGGAGCAAGAGCATCAACTCCACAAAAAACAATGCCATAGAAGAGCCCACTTGCTAAAAGAGGCCATTCCCATGAAAACAATGAAGTAAGCGTTATTCCTAAGCCACTCGATACAGTATTTCCACGTCTATTCTGCTCTACCTTAGCAAAGACAAGCGCGACAAGTGGCAAGCCAACACCAAGTAGCAACATACTATGCGGACGTTCCACTAGTGCGGGAAAGGCTAACAGCATGAACACAACGGGTACAAAGAGCAGGATACGTCGCTTCTGATACACTACGACGCTATAAGAAAGAACTGCGAAAAGGAAGAGAAGTGCGATATTAGCATCTATACCATACTTAAGATGTAACAGCAGAGTAAGTCCTGCTTCTCCAAGCACAAGTACATCCAGTGGGTTAGACCAGGCTGTGCTGATTGAACGTCGTACTAGAATGGCTGCTATGAGAAGTGCAAGTGTGAACGCTAGAAATTCATAGGCAAAGGCTATATGAAGTGACAGCATAACAATGCTGTATATCCACGTGAAGAGGAGACCACTTAATAGCAGTAGCCAACGCCATGCTGTTTGTGGAGGTGCTGGTATTCGCTGCAAACCTGTATGACTCAACACAATGCTTATAATGAGTACACAACTTACAACAAGAGCAATTAAAGCGAAAATTGTATTTCCATTGAGAGGAAATAGGATATCACGCCCAACGTATACTACCTCTAGCAAGTTTAGAGGCACCACTGGCGCGACGAGCAAAGGCACACATGCAATAAGTATGAGCGCGATGACCTCCATATGGTTTCGCACTCGCTGAAAACGTTGTAGAGCGTGGCGTACGACAAGAGGTCCTACATGATAAAAAACTGCGAGAGTTGTAAACAGCAATCCATAGGCAAGTGCTTGTATATCAAAAACATATGCAAGAGCCACAGCAAGACCAAGAAATTGATATTGCACAACGGCTAGCCATGCGATCTGCTTTCTCAACCAGAAGTATGCACATGTCCAGACGAGCACGAGTAGCAGCATAATAGCACCTGCAACCCATATTTCAGCGAAAGGATGACCTATCGTGTCGATCACTGTAGCATATAAGTAGGTACATATGACGTCCAAACACAACATCGCAACACACGCATACATCAACACACGCACAGGCTCACGGAGAACAAGAGTATTTCCGCGAAACAAGGGTCCATTATTACTTATTGAGAGCAACGCAACAAACGCAAGCGGCATTAATAATATAGGCCACCACCAATAATTGAGTTGTAGCGCAAACGCAATAGCGAAATCTGCTAGCACGAGGGCAACAGCAGCAAGATAGCCAAAGGGCTTATACTGCTGCGAAACTGCGAGAATTGCATACACGATGGCTGCATACGCCGATGCTATCGCCACAACGGGGGGAGCCGATAGCTGAATAAGATGTCCTGCCACAAGTCTATAGCCCGAAAAACCCACGAGAGGAACGAGCAGAGCAAAAATTGCGGTATAAATGCGGGAAATGAAACGGAAACTGGGAAAGCGGACAAAGACAAAGCCAACAGTAGCAAAAACGAGATGAACGAGAAACAATACAAGAAACGAGAGAAAAAGATTTGTTGTTGTCACCACAAAACTTAACGAGCCAATCAGAATGAGAAATGCGCCAAGTGAAGAGACAATATTGATTGTTTGATCAGCAAAGAATGAACGTAACGAGAACATTCGCTGTGGCACAAAGGAAACGGGTACAACGGGTTGCTGAACAGGCTGTACCTGTGGAAGAACAGGTGTATGTTCGGTAGAAGACGTATGCGGGGGGATATTTGCTGAATTCGGTACCTGACTATTTGATTGATCTGGTGCAACAGGCTGGGAAAGCACAACTTCTGAACGTGAAATAGGAGATGCATTTTGTCCTACGGACGCGATATACAGTTGTTGACGAACAACATTCAGGCGTGCTTGATAGCGTTGGAGTAAACTCGTTACTGTAGCTTGCGCTCCACCATATGTAGCAACACGTTGCAGGTTCCGAATCGACTCTTCCAAAAAGTGCTCCTCTTTCGGCATATTTACTGGATAGCCACAACGATGACAGAAATCGCCCGCCTGTGGATTAATAGATGTGCCACAGCAATCGCAACACGGTCCTGCTGGTTGAGATAGTGGAAGCATCTCTAAGCTCCTTTTGCTATATTTTTCGTGTATGATGCGTATATATCTATGAATAAGAATGCCTATATGCGAGATGCCAATTACTTGACTCCTCGTCTGTCATCAGTGTATAGAAAAAGTGTATGGCTGATGAGTGTCAAATGTCCTATAGAAGCTAAGCCACAAGGAGATACACACCTTGACCAATCGTCCCGATATTTTGCTGCTTGTCCTCGACACACAGCGCATTGACCGCCTTTCCTGTTATGGCTATTCAGCCGAAACCTCGCCGCACCTCGATGCATTTGCGGAAGATGCAACACGTTTTCGACACGCCTACGCTGCAGGACAATGGACTGTTCCCTCTCATACCTCTATGTTCACCGGCCTCTATCCTGGTCAGCACTCTATGTTTCACGCGTATTCGATGCTACCCGATAATTTGACGACGCTCTCAGAGCGGCTTGGACGCAACGGCTATTTTACGGCTGGCTTTTGTAATAATCCGTTGATTGGAGTCGTCAACACGGGTTTGCATCGAGGCTTCCACAGTTTTTTAAGCTATAGTGGCTTGATGACCTCTCGCCCACATCAGACCAGAGAAAATCTGAGTGTTTTTGACCGCTATCGCAGGCACTTCAAACATTTTCTGGCCTCCGGTCTCACGACGGCACAGGACTATTTCGCGCGTTCAGACGCCTTGCTTGACCTCTCGTTCTCGCCTCTGCTTGCTCCCATCTGGCAAACCGCCGTCAAGTTCAAAGGCAATACACCAAAGACGCTCAACGATGCCGCCAAACTTCATATCGAGCGTAAAGGTATAGAAAAAGATCAGCCGATCTTCAGCTTCATCAATCTGATGGGCACTCATACGCCCTATCACCCACCCTTACGCTTCATTGAGCAGTTTGCGCCCCATGTCAAGAAAGATAAAGCCGAACAACGCTACTTACGCCAATTCAATAGCGACGTTTTTGGGTGGTTGGCACCGCTCATCACACCTATGGATGAAGAGCATAAAGCTACACTTGATGGCGTCTACGATGCTGAGGTTGCCCATCAGGACGAATTAGTTGGAGCATTCCTGCAAAAGCTTCGTACAAGCGGCGTACTTGATAACACAGTAGTCATTATCTGTGCGGACCATGGAGATCACCTTGGCGAAAAGCAACTCATGGGGCATAGTATCTCGCTCTACAACGAACTCGTTCACGTGCCATTGATTATCCGCGATCCTAGTGGCAACTTCCCACGTGGCACAACTGTAGATTCGGTTGTCTCGACACGGCGCGTCTTTCACACAGCACTTACTGCGGCTGATCTTGGAACAGAACAAGAGCAGGCACTTTCGCTCGCGCAAAGTGAGGAGAGCGATCCTGATGCTGGCACTATCTTCGCAATGGGCGTCACACCTAAGAATTTGTTGAACATTATGGAACGTCGCCGCCCCGATTTAGTCGAGCTGCGCCATTGTGACCAGACGCGCTACGCTCTTTGGAACGGACATCACAAGCTTATTCAAACAGACGATGCCAATGCAGAAGTATTTGATATCTTCGACGATCCTTCCGAGCAACATGACATGCATGCTATACTACCTGAGCAGACCGAAACATTGCAGAAGCGTTTACATACGTTTATACATCATGTCGAAGCTACGGATACAACGGAAGCCGAAACAACAGAAGAGTTTGATGATCCACAGGTATACCGTCGCCTACGTGATTTAGGCTACTTAGAATAAGGAATTGCATATGTATCCTCCAGTTAGTCCAATTGCTTTTCAGATTGGTCCTTTCGCGCTCCACTGGTATGGTCTCACGATGACGCTGGCGATCTTCTTGGGAACCTACGTCGCAGGTCGCTATATCACACGACATGGGCATGATGGTAGTGCCGTGTGGGACATGCTGATGTGGGTGCTTATCCCAGCGATTATTGGTGCACGGCTTTACTATGTCTTTATTCAATCTCCTCGTGGACCCAATGGCTTGGGCGAGTACCTTGCACATCCTATTGAGATATTAGAGGTATGGCGAGGTGGCATTCACATATACGGCGCGTTCATATTTGGCGGTATCGCATTACTTCTGTTTGTGCGTTACCGCAAACTCCCACTATTACCCTTTCTCGATGGAGTTGGAGTGGGTTTGCTGCTAGGGCAGGCGATTGGTCGTATTGGTAATTTTATCAACCAGGAGTTATACGGACCACCAACAACGCTTCCGTGGGGTTTACGCATTGATGCTGCCCATCGCCTTGCACCCTACAACGACCTCACAAAATATCCTGACAGTGTGCGCTTCCATCCCCTGTTTCTCTATGAATTGCTGTGGGATACACTTGGCTTTGTGCTCATCCTATGGATATCGCGCCGCTTCTCAAAGCAGCTAAAAGAGGGCGATGTTTTTCTATTGTTCTTGATCTGGTCGCCGCTTGGTCGTTTCTTCATCGAGTTTTTGCGCACCGACTCGTGGTTCTTTCCAGGTACACCATTCAACACAGTTCACCTTATCACAGCTATCATGGTCATTACTGCAAGTGTTATTCTTTTTATGCGTCACCGCAACACAGCCAG
>CAXUHF010000149.1:0-8267 GCA_964250765.1 uncultured Ktedonobacteraceae bacterium
GTTCTGCTGGGTCATTTGTATCTATCTCTGGATATTAGCTTGGTAGTTGCCAACAAATCCAATACTTACACTATCCCCTTTTCCACACACAACTCCGCGTTGAGAATAGAACCGCCAGCCGCACCTCTTATCGTGTTATGTCCTAGCATCACAAACTTGTAGCTCAATATTGGGCAACGCCTTAACCTGCCTAGTGTCACCGTCATACCGTTGCCAGCATCTCTATCACGTAGTGTTTGGGGACGGTCGATCTCGGTACGATACAACAAGGGATGTGCTGGTGCCGAGGGCAGCTTGAGACGTTGAGGCTCTGGCTCGTAGCTGTTCCATGCATCAATAATTTCTTCGGGTGAGGCGTCGCGTTCGAGTTCAATGCTAGCACACTCAAGATGTCCCTCACGGGTCGAGACGCGATTACACTGCGCGCTTACTACCATTGGTGCGTCAATAAACCCTTCACGCCACTCACCGAGCATTTTGAGCGTCTCGCTCTCCATCTTCTCTTCTTCGCCGCCAATATAGGGGACGACATTATCGAGCATGTCATACGCCGATAAGCCAGGATAGCCCGCACCCGAAATAGCTTGCATCGTTGTCACAAGCACCTTGCTTACACCGAATTTCTGTTGCAAGGGTTTGAGGGCCATCACAAGCGGTGTTGCGGAACAATTCGCGTTCGTCACAATACAGCCAGACCAATCGCGCTGTTTGCGCTGCTGCTGAATTGCCGCGATAGAATCGGCGTTGACCTCTGGTATGAGCAATGGTACATCGGGAGCCATACGAAAATTCTTCGCATTGCTGAAAACAGCAACACCCGCGTGTGCGAAGGCCAATTCTGCCTTATTCGTTTCCTCGCCCCCTGGTAATGCCGAAAAAACAATTCTCACATCTGGCAGCGCATCAGGCCGACATGCAACCACTGGCAGCGATGCGACAGAGGATGGCATCTCGCTTCCAGGAAGTCGCCAGCGTGTTGATTCAGCATAAGCACGTCCGCCGTGCTGTTCCGATGCCGCAACCGCGACCAGTTCAAACCACGGATGGCCTTGTAGCAACTCGATAAAACGTTGCCCAACCATGCCTGTCGCGCCAAGAACCGCAACGGGGATACGCTGCCTCGTGTTCATTTTCATCTCTCCTACAGCAAATGCTCATTTGGGATGAACGAACTCTGTAGGGGTCTAATTCTATTACACCCATAGGCGTCAAGTTAAGGATTGCAGAGCTTTGAAAGGAGGAACCCATGAGACTCTTCCGAGTGGCTTCTCAAGCCAATGCCGCAATTGCCCTCTACGAACAAAGGAGCTATTGTCTGGCAAGGAACGCTCTCACGTTTTGCGAGTCTACACTCCTTGTGAACGGGCTTGAGAAGCCTCTTCGCACATAAGCTCATCTTTGCTTAACTGGACGCCTATGGGGTCTAATTCTATTACACCCTTTTAGCAGTGTACAAATGTTCAAGGCTATTGAAACGTTTATCAAATCCTTCATTAGTTGTGTATCGCCAACAGGGTGTAATAGAATTAGACTCCTACAGAGGTTGCACTACCCTTTTAATTATTGTTGTTCATAGTGTTAGGGTCGCACGCTCTCTCGTCGTTTTTCGGATGATGTTGTATGTCGCACTAAGGGAATGACAGGAGCGATCAGGTCACGATGTAGACAACGTAGCGCGCTCTGACTATCATTGTCTTCCACAATCAGGGTAATGCCAAGTTCAGAGGCTCCCTGTGTGATAACCGGAATGTGTTCACGTGCGAGGGCAGTAATAGCTCGTGCTGGACTCATCGGGTCAACGGTAAAGCCAGAACCGATACAGGCACAGGCAGCAAGCCCTTTGCGACTACGCACGCGCCAATCGCCTGTTTTCATGTCATGCTGTAGCAATTCCACGACGGACTCGACGGCCTTTTCCTCGACAACAAATGAGAGGTGATGGCCCGATGAGGAACAAATGGCAACGGGTGCGGCACCAGCACGTGCGGCAAGGGCAAAAACCTGACCAGCGTTTTCAGGTGCACCAAACAGATCGGTACTTTCAACCGTGACAAGTGCGAGATTTCTGCGAATGGTGATCGCGGATGCTCCACTTTGTGCGTTGCCCACTGGCCCAACAACCGTTCCTTTGATATGAGGTCGGAATGTGTTACGTACGCGCACCGGAATGTTGCGTGCTGCGATAGGAATGAGTGTACGCGGGTGGAGCACTTTCGCGCCAAACCAGGAGAGACGCGCAGCCTCAGCATACGAAAGATGTGTCAGCAGACGTGCGTTGGCAACAAGGCGTGGGTCAGCCGTGAGTACACCATCTACGTCGGTATAGATTGTGACCTCTACGCAGTCCAGTGCTGCACCTATGACCGTTGCAGAATAATCGGAGCCATTGCGTCCAAGTGTGGTCACAAAACCTGTGATGGTACGCCCGATAAAGCCCGCCGCGATTGGTACTATACCCTGTTCGACGAGGGGATGAATCAGTGCATGAGCATTAGCTCGCGTCTCTTCTGGCAGTGGATCAGCACCGATGACAACACCGAAGGGCTGTGAACTATCGGCTTTAGGATGGCTGGTAGCAATTACTTCCTGGCGTACAGGCTCAGCCGCTACGTTATGGTCATTAACGGCAGCCGCAACCAGGAGAATTGAGAGCCGTTCACCCCAGGACGCAACGGCAGCTGTGCGTAAAAAAGTTTCTTGTCCCGATTCGACAGCTTCTCGGAGCAGAGCAACATCATGAGTGAGTGCGGTCAATGCCTCTTCGAGATCGTGTTGTAGTTGTGGTAGGGATTCGGTATGGCGTACAATCTTCTCGGCTGCCTCGAAATGCTTGGAACGCAACGTGACGAGTTCGCTCTCGCTTTCCTCGTATGCACCGAGGCATGTGTGACGTGCAATACTTAATAGAAGGTCAGTAATACCTGACATTGCCGAAACAACTACAACAGGGAACGCTTCATCAGAATTGTGTAGTGTTTTTGTGATAATCTTTGCCACCTGACGAATGCGCTCACCACTACCGACCGATGTTCCCCCAAACTTCAACACGCTGACTGCTTTATCCATGATATGCTCCACGATGGGCGCGATAAATCGTGCCCCTACAAATCGTTTATTATCCTACGTGGGCGCGATAAGTCGTGCCCCTACGATTTCCTGTAGGGATCTGCTTCAGTACACCCTTTCCGCATCGTACACATTCCGTGATGTGAAGAGGGTGTGCTGGAGCAGACCCGTACAGGATGACTATTGTTACGCGTTAGCGGGTTCGCTCGCGCTGGCGACTGCGGCCTTCAACGCTTGATCGAGGTCGTCAATCAGGTCCTCAACCGTTTCCAGACCAACGGAGAGACGGATGAAGTCCGGTGTGACACCGGTCACAAACTGCTCTTCCGGTACCAACTGTGAGTGTGTGGTACTGGCCGGGTGAATGATAAGCGATTTGGCATCGCCCACATTCGCCAAGTGCGAGAAGAGTTCGATATGCCGAATCAACTGCTTGCCAGCTTCTAAGCCGCCCTTGATACCAAAGCCGATGATGGCTCCGAAATGACCGTGCGTGAAGTATTTCACTGCAATGTCATGTTGTGGATGGCTCTTGAGGCCAGGATACTGCACCCATTCGACGGAGGGATGACCTTCAAGGAACTCAGCGATCTTCTGTGCGTTCTGGCTATGACGCTCCATGCGCAATGGCAACGTCTCTAAACCTTGTAGGAAGAGCCACGAGTTGAATGGTGTCGTAGCCGCACCGAGGTCACGTAAGAGTTGTACTCGCGCTTTGATGATGTAAGCGATAGGACCAAGGGCATCGACGTAACGCAGACCGTGATATGATGGGTCTGGCTCTGTAAGTGTTTTGAAGCGACCACTCGCAGCCCAATCGAACTTACCTCCATCGACGATGACGCCACCAACGGAGGTGCCGTGTCCACCAATAAACTTTGTTGCTGAATGCACCACTATGTCTGCGCCATGCTTCAAAGGCTGTATGAGGTAGGGTGAAGGTAGAGTGTTATCGACGATAAGTGGCAAACCATACTCGTGTGCGATATCGGCAACGGCCTGGATATCAAGCGTATCAAGACGTGGATTACCCAATGTCTCCGCGTATACAGCTTTTGTTTTCTCGTTGACAAGCGCACGGATGTTTTCAGGGTTGCGGCTATCGACAAAGTGAACCTTGACCCCAAGTTTAGGCAGAGTATAGTGGAAGAGGTTATAAGTCCCACCATAGAGGCTTGCTGATGAAATGATTTCATCGCCAGCTTCGGCAATATTTAGGATTGCCAGTGTCTCTGCTGCCTGCCCAGAAGCGGTAGCGAGCGCGCCAACACCGCCTTCAAGCGCGGCAATACGACGCTCGAATGCATCCTGGGTAGGATTCATGATACGGGTGTAGATGTTACCAAACTGTTTCAGTGCGAAGAGGTTCGCGGCATGTTCTGGACTATCGAAGACATACGAGGTCGTCTGATAGATAGGAACAGCGCGCGCTCCTGTTGCGCTATCGGCGGTTTCTTGACCTGCATGCAACGAAAGTGTTTCAAAACCATAACTGCGATTGCTATTTAAAGCCATGAGAAATTTCACTCCTTTCGCGCTGCTGAACCGAAGGCTTGCCACGATAGTGGCGTTGCAGCGCGTGTATAAACGAACTCCCTTAGAAAACCCTAGAAAACGCATCGGCCATTTGACTCCATTCTTTGAGGAAGGCATCATGACCGTGTGGTGAATCAAGTTCTATATACGTCGAGTCTCCACCAAGAGCTTTAACCTTCTCGGCGAGCCAGCGCACATTTGCGGCTGGAAATAAGAAATCCGAACGAATGCCCACAAAGAGTGCTTTGCTTTGTAAACGGCTCAATGCAGACTCTAACGAGGGGTAGCCCTCGCTGACATCATACAGGTCCATAGCACGACTAATGTAGAGGTAGCTGTTGGCATCGAAGCGGCGTGCAAGCGATGCCCCCTGATAATACAGATAGCCTTCGACATCGAAGCGTTTCCCAATATCAGCAGCGTGACTGGGTGAAGGAATATCGAGCCGCCGTGCTGGTTGACGTGCGAAGCGTAGCTCCATACTTTCTTCACTCTGATAGGTAATCATCGCCAGCATACGTGCGATGGCGAGACCTGTTGTTGGTCCCTGTCCAGGCGTGTAGTCCCCACCTTGCCAGAATGGGTCTGCCATGATTGCCTGTCGCTCGACCTCGCTAAACGCGATAGCTTGCGCGGTAAGGGCTGGCGTTGCTGCGACAACCGCGAGTTTGCGTACAAAGTCGGGATAGGTGACGGCCCATTCTAATGCTTGCAGTCCTCCGATAGAACCACCTGCAGCCATTGCCAGTTGACGCACACCGAGATGCTCTAACAACTGCTGTTGCGCATGCACCATATCCCGAATAGTAATTACAGGAAAGCGCATTCCATAAGGCTGTCCCGTCTGTGAATCAAGCGATGATGGTCCCGTGCTCCCATAGCAACTGCCCAGAATATTTGAGCAGATAACGAAGTAGCGCGATGTGTCGAATGACCTGCCGGGGCCGATCAATGGATTCCACCATGCCACTTTGGGATCGTCGGGTTGCTCTATATCATGTGCATGCGCGCTTCCCGTAAGTGCATGTGTAATCAAAATCGCGTTATCCCCCTCCGCGTTGAGAGTACCCCACGTTTCATACGCAAGTGTGACAGGACTTAATAGACCGCCGTGCTGTAGGGCTAGACCATCAAATGTATACGCAGAGACGTTATGAGCCTCGTTAACAGAAAGAGCAGGAGTTGCGTGCATCGCACTGACCTGAACACGACTGCCATTGTGTAATGTCATCAATTACTCCTTTCTAGCTGCATTTGAGAATGATAAAGACAACCGCATTCGGGAATGACAAAGGTTGCTGCAAAAAAGGTACAAAAAAACCCTCACCCTAGCAGGGGCGAGGGGTAAACGTCTTCGCGGTACCACCCTGGTTTTGTCAACGCCTCACAGCATCAACCTTTATAAGATGTAGGGGAGACCCTTGCGGTCTCCCTGCTCTCCTATCTGTGTAAATACAGGAAGACCGCAAGGGTCTCCCCTACATCTCTTAGCTATAACGTGGCTACACGGCATGGTCTATTTACCCATAGGTGTTCAACCTGCAACTCGGAGGTCATATTCAACGCAGGTGTGGGGCCGATATCTCATCATCATCGGCTCTCTGGACCCATCCGTTTCGTTTACTCGTCCTCGTCACTGTTCTTTTGTACTCAACTTGTAATGTGCGGTAGAAATGAGAATATATGCAAATATGTAAAGTATTCAGCCAATAAAAAACCCCTATGATTAGGGGGTAGCGGCTTCGCTCAGTCCCCTCATCTTGCGGAATACTCTCGTATCTCGCCGGAATTTGCACCCTGCATGCATCGTTGCCTGCGGGTTGCCGGGTTTCATCGGGCCGTTACCCTCCACCTCTCTTGATGAGAGCAGTTGTTACTGCATATATTCTGTTGTTAAGTAGCCCTCAAATGTATACTTCCACAAGTATACCCAACGAAGGAAACAAAAGTCAAGGGCAATTTTAGGGCTGTATTATGTATATTTTATCTATAACTAGAATGAATGAGTACTAGCTCATTGTCAACGATGACCACCGCCTTGGTTTCTGCCTCGCCCATCTGGAAGATTTGCAGAATCAAACAATCATTTTCGATAATTATTCTACCATCCTGTACTCTAGAGCGTCTATAATATCTCCAGAGTTCAGAAAATAAAAAGAGGAGGTCAACAAATGCAGAAGCGTACACTTGGAAACAATATCCTGAAAGTCTCAGCCCTTGGACTCGGTTGTATGAGAATGAGCCATGATGAAAGCCCGATTCCCGACAAGCAGGAGATGATCGCATTGATCCGGTCAGCAGTTGAACGCGGCATTACCTTTTTCGACACCGCCCAGGTCTACGGCCCGTTTACCAACGAAGAACTGGTGGGCGAAGCACTTGCTCCCTTGCGTGAGCAGGTGGTGATCGCTACCAAATTCGGGTACAAATTTGGCCTCGATGGAGAGAACATAGGCTTGGATAGTCGGCCTGAGCACATCAAACAGATGACCGAGGGTTCACTCAAGCGGCTCAGGGTCGAGACCATCGATCTGCTCTATCAACACCGCGTTGACCCAGATGTTCCCATCGAGGATGTGGCGGGAGCGGTAAAGGACCTGATTGAGGCAGGGAAGGTGAAACACTTCGGCCTTTCTGAAGCAGGAGTGCAAACGATCCGTCGCGCTCACGCGGTTCAGCCAGTCACAGCAGTTCAGAGCGAATACTCGCTGTGGTGGAGAACCGTTGAGGAGGAAGTGCTGCCCGCATGCGAGGAACTTGGTATCGGCTTCGTTCCATACAGTCCCCTAGGCAGGGGCTATCTCACGGGAAAGATCGATGAAAACACGACCTTCGCCAGTGTTGATATCCGCAGCCACCTCCCTCGTTATACGCCGGAGGCGCGGAAAGCAAACCGGGCGGTTATTGATCTGCTAGCTCAGATCGGAGAACAGAAGGGAGCAACACCGGCTCAGATCGCGCTCGCTTGGCTGCTTGCTCAGAAGCCGTGGATCGTTCCCATACCAGGCTCCCGCAAGCTTGAGCGCTTGGATGAGAATATCGGTGCACTTGCCGTCAATCTCTCGCCCGACGATCTACGAGAGATCAAAAGTGTCATTTCAAAGATTTCGGTACAAGGGGATCGGTATCCCGAACATCTGGAGCGAATGACCAATCGCTGAGTGAAACAAATATGCAAACATTTCTTCCCTATGCATCATTTTATGACGTGGCACGCACGCTTGACGATAAACGCCTGGGTAAGCAACGGGTGGAGGCACTCCAAATTCTCAACGTCATCACGAAACCTGACTATGTTGGCGGCTGGGTGAACCATCCGGCAGTGAATATGTGGCGTGGCTATGACGATGCCTTGAAGATATATACCAACTGTATGATTATTGAGTGGGAGCGCAGAGGTTATCAAAATACGATGCAGTACTATGATGTGCATGGAGTCATCGCGCTTCCCTGGTGGCTTGGCGATCCACGTATTCACGATTCGCACAAATCAAACCTGCTTCGCAAATACCCCGAATACTACAGTACTCTGGATTGGCGCGTTCCTACTAACCTACCCTACTTCTGGCCTGTAGAGGGTCGGCCCAAGCCTCCAAAAGTACAAGCAAGGCGGGGGGGTTGGTTATAAAAAAAACATGTGTTTGGAGAAAACCCCCAAAGAGATT
>CAXUHF010000149.1:8277-12576 GCA_964250765.1 uncultured Ktedonobacteraceae bacterium
TTTTATTCTTCAATTCCTTTTTTCAATACTCCACCCCCCCGCCTTGCTTGTACTACTTTTCGTCTTCGCCCAGCAGGTAGGCAATGACTTCACCGCGCTTGACCTCGACAGCATCAACGTCGGCGCGGCGAATCGTCACAAAATCGTTAGCAAGCTCGTTGTCACCAAGAATGATCGCATACTCCGCATTCGAGGAATTTGCACGTTTCATTTGTGCTTTGAAGCTACGGTCCCCATAACCCATCTCGGCCTTAATGCCCGCGTGTCGTAACTCCGCGACGAGTTGTACTGTAGCATCCTTGAGTTCTGTTGTCCTGGCAAGATACGCTACAAACACTTGTGTCGCTGGCTCAGCAGGAGGCGCGATATTCTGTCTCTTGAGTTCAAGGATGATACGTTCCATACCCATGCCGAAACCGATGCCTGGCGTGGGTTCGCCACCAAGAATTTCAGCAAGGCCATCGTAGCGTCCACCGCCATTGAGTGCCGTTTTATTGCTCTCATTTGTGAACTCAAACACCGTTCGCGTGTAGTAGTCAAGTCCACGTACCAGCAGTGGATCAAGGTCATAGGGCACACCATACATGTCAAGATAACGTTTGACTGCCTCAAAGTGTTCTTTTGAGGCTTCATCAAGGTGATCGACAATCTTCGGTGCGTTCGCTATCTTCTCCTGATCTTGCGGTTCTTTGCAATCAAGCAAGCGTAGTGGATTCTTGTGGAAACGCACCTTGCAGTCATCACAACAACTCGCAAGTAGTGGTTCGTAATACGCTTGAAGTAGCTTGATATATTCTGGTCGGCTGTTACTATCGCCGATACTATTGATATTGACGCGAATATGTTTGAGGCCAAGTTGTGTGTACATCTGATAGAGGAGACCAATCATCTCAGCATCAACGGCTGGATCGCTCTCGCCAATTGCCTCACATCCAAACTGGTGGTGTTCGCGGTAACGACCCGCCTGAGGCTTCTCGTGGCGGAACATGGGCGCACTGAGATAATAGAGTTTGACGGGCAATTGTTGCCTGAACATGCCGTGTTCCAGATATGCACGTACAACGCCAGCCGTTCCCTCTGGTCGTACCGTGATATTGAGACTATGGCCCTCTTTATCTGGCTTGTCGTCAAAATTATACATCTCTCTATCGACGATATCGGTCCCCTCGCCTACGGTCTTGCGAAAGACGGCAGTTTCCTCTATCAGAGGCGTCTCAATGCGGCGATAGCCATACAGTTGTGCTACCTGTGTCGCAGTCTCCTCGATAAACCGCCAGTAGGGTTGTTCTTCAGGCAAGATATCTCTGAAGCCCTGCAATGCGCGAATGGATTCTGGCATGCTCTATTCTCCTCCACCATGTGTATATGCCAGACCATTATAACAGAATGTGAAAGCGATGCATATATTTTCCCTCTATATGCTTACGCCAATATTTGTTATAATGTGTACGTTACGTGTATCGTTAATGTGCAGGAAGGTAGGACGACAATTATGGATGGCAGAAAGAACATGCTGGAAGGAGCAGGAGATTCCATCTGGTTACGCTACTCGACGAGTATCACCATCGCGGGCAGGACACGCACAATTGAGATAGGTATTCCCATGCCGATTGGGGCCGACGAAGAGGAGCGTGAGCAACTCCTGCGTGAGGCTGACGAGGGTATGAATCAGCTTACAGGTCATGTCGAGAATCGTATCGCCCAGATGCTGCAACGTGTTCAGCCAACACAAGGCAATATTCCCGCACCAGCACCGACTGCTAAGCCCTCTGTTGCACCACCGCCACGTGCAATGTCTAGACCACCTATCTCTGCACCTTCCCCACAACAAGCGACTCCTCAGCAAAATGCGCCCGTGACCAATAATACCAGTCAGCACCTTGCGGCTTCCGCACAGGCTCCGCGTGAGATACGAGAGGAGCGTCCTGAGGTAGCACCTGCATCACCAATCCAAGAGCAAGAGGTCGTACAGCAAGCTCCACCTCCACAACGTACTGCCGCAACGGGTGTGAGTATGCCAACAACAGGTGATGTGAGTGGCAATCTCTCTATTCCACAATTCATCCGAGTCGTAAAAGATCGTTTTGACCTGAATCCTACACAAGCAATGGAAATGCTGAAACTCAAATCGCTCAGTGGTGTCAACCTGCGTGAGAAGCTAGAGCAGTTACAGCAGTTGCGAGGGTCGGACAACTCATCAGAAAAAGGGAGCGAAGGTGATACCAATATTAACAATGTAGACGAGAAACCTTCCAAGCCTGTTGTAAAGAATGAGACGCCGTCTAGTAAACCAGTATCGACGCCATTCAAACAACCAACACCAATACGTCCTTCGAGTGTAGAGACGAACAATCGTTCACAGGCATCGCGTCCACCTGCTTCGAGTAATGACCGTAATGGACGTGCGCCATACTTTGATGAGGAAGAAGATTTTGAGGACGTGCTGGCGAGTATTGAGGATGATGAGGAACTCGACGAAAGCGAACTAGCAGCACTAGGTCAGCAACGTGAACTTACACCTCATGAACGTATGCAAGCGAAAGATTTGGTAAGCAAGTTCCGCGAATCGCAAGGGGCCGCCGTAGCTAATCCAGCGCGCTTGAAGGTGCTGAATAACGTCACAGATGGACAGATAAGCGAAGAGCAGTTGCAGGACCTGGCTCAGGGCATTTGGGGTGTCTCTTCGTTCAAGAAATTGAAGGTCGATCAGGTTGAGTCATTGATCTCATGGGCCAAAGAAGACGATTTTATGACAGATACCGAAATCGTCCTATTATTATTGGAGGAAGAAGCCTTTGCGCGTGGTAACAGGTGAGGCGAAGGGCCGCAAGCTCAAAACGCTCAAGACAATGACAGGTACGCGTCCAATCATGGATCGGGTCAAAACAGCACTGTTCGATATCCTTTCTGACGAGATTGTCGAGTCGCGCTTCCTGGACCTCTTTGCGGGTACGGGCAGTGTTGGCATTGAGGCGTTGAGCCGTGGCGCGTCTCGTGCAACCTTCATTGAGATGGATGGGAAGATACTCAAGCTCGTGCGTGAAAATCTACAGATCACAAAGCTTGCTGACCATGCCGAGACGCTCCAAGCTGATGCCTTCAAGTTTCTTACACAGCAAGCTACGAGTACAGGACGTGTATATGACATTATCTATGTGGCACCTCCACAGTATCAGGAGATGGCGGCACGTGCTTTGACGCTTCTCGATACATCTCCACTGGTACCCGAAGAGGGTCTCGTCATTCTCCAAATTCATCCAAAAGAGCGTGCTCATGTCGCTGCTGTCCTTTGCACACGGCTTGTTCTGACCGACGAACGCCGCTATGGAAGCACGCTGTTGATGTTCTATAGAAATATACGTGAAGAGGAAAATACAGATGGTAAGTAAACCCGGAGGAGGTCGCTTTGCTTTCGTTGATGCTGGTGAAGCTGCACGAAAGCTCGGTATAGACCGCGTAACGCTCGATCAGTGGATTAAAGAGGGGCGTATCAAGACGCATAGGGGAGTGGGCCGAGACGCTTTCTTCCGCTCTGGCGACATAGAAGCTCTCTATAATGAGCTACATCCTGCCAGCGAACTTGCCGAAGCCGTTGCTGCCGACGAAGCCGAGAGTGCTGGTGAGAGCAAGGCAACGAGTCCTGTCAAAAAGAAGCAAGACCCCCAGATGCGCGTCTATCTACGTCTGCAAGCTGACGCTAAATGGTACGATGTGCCAGAAGAGGATATTCGTACATGGGCACAACTGCTCGCGCCCGATGGCTATGAGCGCAACAAACGCAACGCCGAACATACAATCAAGAAACTCCAATTCCTGGTTGGATTGATCGAGGATGCTCAAAAGCGCGAGAAAGAATAGTGACGTCTCTGAAATAAGTGCACTAGAGCTTATAGAGCGGGTAAGTTTCTACTAATCTCTTTAAATCTGTCTATGGTTTTAAGCAATTCTTGATAAGTATCGTATGGTAATATTGTCATGACTAGCTCGCCATATTAAGTTACAGTGACAACATCTAAACCCGCCTCGAATTGTTCTGGCAATTGAGTAAACTCCTTTTGCAGTTCTGATATTGATAGTATTCGTTCAGACATAATGAATTCCTCTCTCAAAAATTCATATATTATTTTGTAAATATACACGAATTTTTGAAAAAAGGGAATAGTTTGTAGGAATTGATGGTCCTATTTGATAAAATAATGTGAATGTGTTGCCTGATGAACGTTGACAATGGAACACCGCAATGGCGGTAGGGGCAGCAATTCATTGCGCCCATACGCATCAGGATAAGGTTTCTGTTCA
>CAXUHF010000150.1:0-5926 GCA_964250765.1 uncultured Ktedonobacteraceae bacterium
TATTTGGGTGTGACCGCATTGATTCAACACACAATCAGCAACGAACCCACTGGGTAAACACCCTTGGGCGTTCTTTCCTCTGTGTCTGTCTAACCTTTGACTAGGTGAAAAACTGCTGTACCTGTACAGGAAAGTTCGGTACGATCTGTGTTGGCAACGTTTGTGTTCCACTAAACACGCCTAAAGAGTAGTATGCACCATTTTCTAATCGTAGCAACTCAACGGTGTGTGCCTTTGGATCAGCAATCCAGTATTCTTTTACACCTGCTTGAGCATAGGCAACGTATTTTCGGTGTCTATCATGAATAGCTGTACTGGGAGAGGAGACTTCGATAGCAAGATCGGGTGCACCAATTACGCGCGACTCTGTGATTTTTGCCGAGCCGTTGTCCAATAGTACAACTATGTCAGGTTGAACAACAGTGTCAAAGGCTAACTCGACATCTCTTGGTGCCATATAAACGTGACCTAAACCAGCTATACGAACGTGTACAGTCAAGTAGTAAAAAAACCATCCAGTAGCATCTTGATGTGATCCAGTGGGGGCAGGTGCCATATTATAAAGCACTCCATCTACAATTTCATAGTGTTGCCCATCGTCTGGAAGATTCGCGTAGGAGTCGTAGGTCCAGTGACCTTGTTTGGGGCCTGGCATGTTGTCAGCAGGAGTGACCACCGTTTGTCTATTAAAGGTCGTTGCCATATCAACCCTGCCTTTCTTGCTTTTTTCAAAAGATGTGGCTTTTTTGCACAGTATACCATCTATAGGAATGAGAGTACACGCACAGATTGTTATCTTCTGTAGGGACCGATTCATCGCGTCCTGGTCGGCGGTTGACTGCTAGGAGGACGCGATGAATCGGTCTCTACAGAGAAATGTCTAAGGGAGCCAATCTCTAATGGATGGTCTCTTTTCTTCCCATTGGCTCTAGCAGTCTCCTTTCTTGTATGCTACGCTTTTATATAATGAACATGTAACCGTTTTTCTATTCTTGCTATATGGCAGATACGCCAGAAGAGAGTACATACTATGCTAAAACAGACTGGAACAGTACAGGTAAAGCGCAATTTCCCAGAGATGCTCAAGGGTGGAGTTATTTGTGATGTCGTGAACGCTGATGAAGCACGCATCGCGGAAGACGCGGGCGCGTCTGCGGTGATGGCACTTGAGCGTGTCCCTGCCGACATTCGCGCACAGGGTGGTGTCGCTCGCATGAGTGATCCCGATATGATTATCAAGATTAAAGAGGCTGTGACCATTCCCGTGATGGCGAAGTGTCGCATCGGTCACTTCGTTGAGGCCGAGATTCTACAGGCTATTGGCGTGGATTGTATCGACGAGTCTGAGGTGTTGACGCCTGCCGACGAGCGTTTCCATGTTAACAAGCAGCTTTTCTCGGTGCCATTTGTGTGTGGAGCGCGTGATCTTGGCGAGGCGTTGCGTCGTATCGGTGAGGGTGCCGCGATGATGCGTACAAAGGGCGAGGCTGGTACAGGCAACGTCATCGAAGCGGTGCGCCATATGCGTACAATCATGGACGGTATTCGTCGCTTACAATACCTGCCCGAAGAGGAATTGATGAATGAGGCCAAGACGCTTGGCGCACCTTATGATATCGTCAAAGAGGTCGCACGTACAGGCAAACTACCTGTTGTGAACTTCTCCGCAGGTGGCATCGCCACACCAGCCGATGCTGCGTTAATGATGCGTCTCGGTGCAGAGGGTGTCTTTGTCGGCTCTGGCATCTTCAAATCTGGTGATCCGCTCAAGCGTGCGAAGGCTATTGTTCGTGCCACCACACACTACCAGGACCCAGAGATTATCGCGGAAGTCTCACGCAACATTGGTGAGCCGATGGTTGGTATCAACATCAGCCAGCTACCCGAAAACGAATTGATGGCGAAACGCGGTTGGTAACACAATGAATGTTTTTGTTGATGGCATCGAGCAACGCCCGATGCCATCAACAAAAACATTCATGAAACAATTTTCAGGTAGGGTTAAAAATGTCCAACCAAACACTACGCATAGGCGTATTAGCATTACAGGGTGATTTCGAGGCACACCTGAGAGCACTAAATTTGGCTGCCTCGATGTTGGGTGTCGAGGTAACTGGAATTCCTGTTCGACTTCCCAAGCATCTTAACGAAATTAATGGTATAATTATACCAGGTGGTGAGAGTACAACTATTGGGAAACTGATGGTCGAGTACGGGCTTGATGGGATACTAAGACAAAAAATTCAAGAAGGTGTTCCCGTTTGGGGAACATGTGCGGGATTAATTCTTTTAGCGAAAGAGACGGACAACGCGCTTGCTGGTCAGCCTTTACTAGCATCGCTCGACATACGCGTCCGTCGCAATGCTTTTGGTAGTCAGCGGGAGAGTTTTGAGACCGATCTTTCGGTGCCTGCATTAGGGGAAGCTCCATTCCATGCCTTCTTTATCCGAGGGCCAGCCGTAGAAACGGTGGGACCAGAGGTAGAAGTACTGGCAAAGCTCGACGACGGAACCATCGTCGCCGTCCGTGAAGGAACTCTGCTAGGGACCGCGTTTCACCCAGAGGTTGCAGTAACCGAAGGCCAACGAGACCCACGTTTTCATCATTACTTTCTCCGCATAGTTCAGAGCGTCACATCGTAACGGGCGCATTTATCGCCTCAGTGTCACAACAGAGACGATACATCGGTCCCGACGAGACGTAGGAGTACTGATGATTCGACCGGTTCTGTTCGTGGATTTGCCGGGCATCATCTACGCCATTGACCGCCGTGCTCGTAGCAGGCAACACGAGTTTGCGAACTTCGTCTGCTGGCTAGAGCCGGTGGAGGACTACCTTACCCCGTCACCTCTTCTCAGAAATATACTTCCACTCAACCCGACTTCGCGCACATGGATGTGTGAAGATCATTGGCGCATCCTGGGTTTCGCGCAGATGCGCGAACGCCCATCGGGTACCGCCTGGGATATGGCCTATTTAGCCTCTATCGTGCAACGCAGCGTTCCCGGTTCGAGTGAAGACGAGGTGCTTACAGCACTTCTCGAATACACGACTGAGATGGCGGCAATGCACGGCATTCTCCGCATATTTGCAAAGGTGGAGGACGAAATACCAGAACTTGGTCTGTTCCAACGCTCTGGCTTTCAACGCTACGCTCGCGAACTGACCTATGTCTACCCAGCTGGGGCAGCAAACGGACTGAGCGAATCTCCACTTCCATCGCTACGACGCTGGAATCGCCACTACGCGTGGGGATTGCACCAGTTATATCGCTCGGTCACACCTCAACGGGTGCAGATGGCGGAACTGCTGGAAAATAGCGAGGAATATGCGAAACTGCATGTTGGCACACAGCCACTTTTCTCAAACCGAAACGAGAATTATGTCTGTGATGTTGGTGTGCGGGTAGGGGCGTGGCTACGGCTCTGTCGAGGACAAGGCTCGACGCCACATCGACTCTTTCTTATTGTTCATCCTGAGCATGCCGATCTCGCTGAACCGCTTCTGCGCTTTGGTGTTCGACGGCTTCAGGAAAACGATAGACGCCCGATCTATTCTATAGTGAGGGAATATGACTCTACTGTCATCACCGCTCTGCGCGCTAGTGGATTTGAGCAGACCTCGACAAAAGACCTGCTTGTGCGACACATGGCCTTACTCGCCACACGTCAAAGCACTGGTTCTCTGTTAGAGCAACGTGCGGTCTATGGCTTGAAGGGACTTGGGACAGTCAACTCACGCCAAAAAACGCTACGACTTTTATCAAGGCCGACTGACGAGCAGGGAGACCGCAAGGGTCTCCCCTACACATCGTGACCCTACATGTAGGGGAGACCCTTGCGGTCTCCCTGTTCATCAATTGGTCTGTATTAAGAGAGGTAAAGAAACTGCCTATGCAACATGTGATCACTGACGATCTGAAGGCTCTGCTGGCTGCCCTTCCGCCGAGCATCCGCGAGGCGGTCTATCGGCTGGAAAACCGAAGTGAACTGCTGGAGATCGTAATGGACCTCGGACGCGTTGCCGAGGGCCGATTCCCAGACGGGGAGGTGATCCTTAGCTCTGAACCTGTGACCTCAGCCGACTTAGAATACGTGGTTGAGCATATCGGCGAATTTGGGGATGATAACCGTGCTGGTATCGAGCGTACGCTCCATCGTATCAGCGCGTTACGGAACCGCAAGGGGAAAGTTGTCGGACTGACCTGCCGTATTGGGCGAGCAGTGGTTGGCAGCATTGCCTTAATTCGTGATATCGTCGAGCAGGGTCAATCAATTCTGATACTTGGTCGTCCAGGTGTGGGTAAAACCACCCTGTTACGTGAAATAGCTCGCGTCCTCGCGGACGAATCCAACAAACGTGTCGTCGTCGTCGATACCTCAAACGAGATTGCTGGCGATGGTGATATTCCACATCCTGGTATTGGTCGTGCGCGTCGTATGCAGGTGGCACGAACGGAAGAACAGCATGCCGTGATGATCGAAGCTGTTCAGAACCATATGCCACAGGTCATCGTGATTGACGAGATTGGTACAGAGTTAGAGGCACTCGCCGCTCGTACTATCGCGGAACGTGGTGTACAACTTGTCGCAACCGCACATGGTAATTCGCTGGGCAATCTGCTGGTCAACCCGACGCTCTCCGACCTCATCGGTGGTATTCAAACCGTGACGCTTGGTGACGAGGAGGCGCGTCGTCGCCACACTCAGAAGACCATCAACGAGCGCAAGTCTCCACCAACGTTTGATGTCGTAGTGGAGCAGCAAAGTTGGGATGAGGCGGTCGTGCATCGTGATGTTGCCGATACCGTTGATAGTATGCTACGTGGTCAAGCGTTTGTCGCAGAGGAGCGATCCCGCGACGAAGGCACGGGTAACGTCAGTGTACGCCGTATCACCACTGGTGGCATGGATGTACCAAGCTGGGGCACCGGAAGTCTGGGTGGACCAGATCAGGGCTTCACACCGCGTACATTTGAGCAGCGACCAGAGCGGGGCGAACGCTCGAACCGCAATGGACGTAGCAACTGGAACCAGTTTCGTCAAAACGGACAACAAGAGAATCGTTCGGGCGATGGTGGTATGATTCGAGGCGAACGCTTTCGCGGACGCAACCAGGAGCAGGTACAGCCGCAGATGAGAGCATTAGCCCCAACGGGTACTGCACCTTCTGAAATCAAGCAGGTTGGTAGCACCGCACTCGTCACAGCCGAGCGACCTTTCCTTGAAGAGGGTATCTACCAACCCGCCGATACGGAACTACCCTTGCCATTGATGAAATCTATGCGTGTCTACCCGTTTGGCGTGAACCGCGATAGACTAGCCGATGCAGCGCGCATGCTACGCGTCCCTGTTGTCATCACGGCAAATGAGCGCGAAGCTGATGCCATCATCACCATCAAGAACTACTATAAACGTCAACCGGAGCGCCTACAGCAAGCGGAACAGGACCGCAAGCTGATTATCATTCTGAAAAACAATACCGTCGCGCAAATGCAACATGCTCTGGCTCGTCTCTTCGACATCCCCATAGCCACCTCAGTAGAGGTCGGCGATGAGGACGGCGACGAAACAGACGTGAGCGAGACCGAAAGTGGTGTAATCACTGGAGAACTGGACGATCCCACGAAGCAGGCCATGCTGGAGACGGAAGATGCCATTCATCAAGTCCTTAATAAGGGCCTGACAACGGCGGAACTCGCTCCTGCTAATGCCTACATCCGCCGATTGCAACACCAAATGGCGACGCGCTACAACCTGATCTCGCGTAGCCGTGGTAAAGAGCCACACCGCCGGGTGAAGCTTTTCCGCTCACGAGATTAAGAATAGGGCAACTTAAAAGTGCTTTTTGGATTGGGGGGGGGTTTGGCCCCCCATGGCAAAACACCATTTTATTTTTGAAACAAACCCCAAATTTTTAAAAACA
>CAXUHF010000150.1:5936-12534 GCA_964250765.1 uncultured Ktedonobacteraceae bacterium
TTGTTTTGGTCCGGGGGGCTCGTCCCCCCCCCCATCAAAAAAGCACTTTTAAGTTGTACAACCTCACCCAAATTTTAACAAACCTAATTTCTCCATTGCCATATATGCGGCTGCAACCTGTCCCTGCACGCTGAATTGTCCTGTATGAATCAGGCTTAGCAGTTCGGCGGGGGTAACAAGGGAGTTCTCAATTTCTTCGGCGGGATCGAGCTTCTGTTCACCCGTTTTGCGTACATCACGTGCCAGATACCACCAGATGCGCGTCACCGCACTTGTCGGATTGGCGATCATCTCTGTGAGAAGTTCTATCTTTTCCGGCTCGGCACTATAGCCGCTTTCCTCCATGAGTTCACGCTTCGCGGCTACCAAAGGGTCGTCTTCGCCCTCGTCGATGCCGCCTGCTGGAAACTCCAACACGTATTCGCCTATACCATGCTTATATTGCCTGTTGATAAGAAAGTGACCATCAGCTGTGAAAGGTACAACACCCACCCAACCGCGATTTTCGATAATATAGTAATCAGGAAGAATAACTCCGTTTGGCAAGAGAATGCGCTCGCTACGTACCTTTAAATGGGGCGTATCGAGGACTTGAGCAGTTGATAAAACTTTCCAGCCATGTTCATTTTGTGTCATGTAGAGTCCTTTTTGTTTGTACTTGGTTATATGTTATGTCGAGAGAATAGGTAGGACCGATTGTGCGATTTGATAACTGAATCAGGATATGAAACCTCTGTAGGGGTCTAATTCTATTACATCCTGTTGGCGATCCACAATGTTCAAGGTCACGCCCCAACATTTCAACATTCCCTCCAACAAGGTTAATTGCTAAAAGGGTGTAATAGAATTAGACCCTACGAGCGATGTATCCTCATCATGGTGTTTTTCATGGGTAGTGTACCACAAGGTAAAATCGGCCTACCGCATCATTTCGTGCCAATTCGCTCTTTTTCGTGTATAATGAAGGCACACACAATACTCTCACTTACCCATTATTCTCTCTGCTCAAGGGCCATATATACAATCATGAACGAAAAAATACAATCTGTCCTGAACTCGCTCCCGCACAAGCCTGGCATCTATCTCATGAAAGATGCGGAAGGCGTTATTTTGTATGTCGGGAAAGCCATCTCGTTACATAGTCGGGTGCGCTCCTATTTTCAGGAGTCAACCGATCTGAGTCCGAAGAATCGCAGCATGGTGGCGAAGATTGACGATATCGAGTTCATCGTCGTCAAAAACGAGGTCGAGGCTCTGGTGCTGGAAAGCAACTTTATCAAGCAGCACCGCCCCAAATATAATGTGCTACTGCGCGACGACAAAAGCTATCCTTATATCAAAGTCTCGTTGACAGAAGATTTTCCGCGTGTCTACCGTGTGCGCAGCTTTCAACGCGATGGCAACCGTTACTTTGGCCCCTATACCAATTCGGGAGCCGTTGATGCCACGCTCGACCTGCTCAACAAACTGTTCTCGTTTCGCACCTGTCGCTATGATGGAAGCGTCTGGGCACCGCCAAAAAACGGCGAGCCACCTGCTGGCTGGAAACAGAAACTATTGCCACGACCTTGCACACAATACTACATTCATCGCTGTGTCGCGCCCTGCGTCGCTTATGCCACACGTGAGGAATACAACACTATTATTCAGCAAGTGATCCTCTTTCTCGAAGGCAAGCATGACGAAGTGATCGAGAGCCTCGAAGGAAGAATGGAGCAAGCAGCAGAGAATCTCAACTTCGAGGAGGCCGCGCGTATTCGTGATCGCATTCAAGCAGTTGAGCGTGTGCTGGAAAAACAGCGCATCATCAACACGGAGGGGCAAGACGATCAGGACGTTGTGGCGTTGGCGAGTGGTGATGATGAAACCTGTGCACAGGTCTTTTTCTTTCGCACAGGCAAACTTGTTGGGCGAGAATTCTTTATTCTGCAAGGCACACGTGATAGTAGCCCAGGCGAAGTTATGACCTCGTTTCTACAACAATTTTATGAGACCTCGCCACATGTACCTGCCGAAATTATTGTCGAGACCGAGCCAGACGACCTCGCCGTTGTGCAAGCATGGTTGCGCGAGAAGCGGAAAAGCGTGACAGGAACGAAAAACGCTGCTGTCACCGTCAGCACTCCAAAACGTGGCGACAAGGTGCGGCTCGTCGAGATGGTCAAGAACAACGCGAAAGAGGTCCTGGAGCAGCAGCGTATCAAGTGGCTAACCGATACGCAGAAGACACAACTCGCATTAGAGGAACTACAAGAAGCCCTCAACCTTTCCTCGCCCCCACAACGTATCGAGTGTTACGATATCTCGAATACGCAGGGTACAAACTCCGTTGGTGCGATGGTCGTGTTCGAGGGGGGGCGTCCAAAGAATAGCGAGTACCGTCGCTTCAAAATCAAGACCGTCGAAGGCTCCAACGACTTCGCTAGCTTGCAGGAGGTCATTCGACGCCGCTTCCGTAAAGCTGCCTCAGCTCAGGCGCATGTACTTGACGAGGAAGAGACCGTTGCGGTTGAAGAGATTGATGTGAGCGAGCAGTCCGCAAAGGGGCAGAGTCTGGATAGTGTCGGGCATATCGAGAATACGGACGATGAGCCTGCGGGTAAATCACAACTGCATCACGAATGGGCCTTGCCCGATCTCGTTATTCTCGATGGTGGTAAGGGTCAACTTAGTTCAGTGATGGAGGTCATGAACGACTTGCACCTGGATATTCCAACCGTTGGTGTGGCAAAGGAAGACCATACACAGAGTAGTTATCAGGAAGAGATATATACTCCTGGCTCGCCTGACCCAATCATTCTGCCCCG
This sequence comes from uncultured Ktedonobacteraceae bacterium, assembly GCA_964250765.1. Taxonomy (GTDB): domain Bacteria; phylum Chloroflexota; class Ktedonobacteria; order Ktedonobacterales; family Ktedonobacteraceae; genus JBBQVS01. The sequence goes on from CAXUHF010000150.1 coordinate 8,744, forward strand.
CTCATCACAAGGATTGTACATGGTGCAGCGCATTCGTGATGAGGCACACCGTTTTGGTATCACCTATCACCGCAAACTACGCTCTGATCGCACCTTTAAATCCGTTCTTGACGAAATTCCTGGCATTGGTCCCAAGCGTAAGCAAGCACTGCTTAAGCATTTTGGCTCCGTTAAAGCCATCAGTGCCGCCAATATTGACGATCTCGCCGCCCTTGATGGTATGACGCGTGATGCCGCCGAAAAGGTCAAAGAGTACATTGGGAAACTGGAATAAACTGGCTCCTGATGCGTGTTGCTTATATGTAGGGACCGATTTATCGTGTCCTCGTCGGTGGTCGATTCGCTTTTGGACGCGATAAATCGGTCCCTACCGAGAGCGTGATATACCGTCCCTGACCACATTTTAATTGACAGCTAACTCAATTCACGCTACTATACATATATAATCATACCTCTACAGGTATCCAAAAAATAATAAGGGGTGACTGGTAATATGCCAACTTATGAATATCTCTGTAAAACATGTGGGCATCGGTTTGAGACATGGCAAAAAATGACTGACGACCCTTTAACCACTTGCCCCGACTGTGGTGCTCCCATTCGCCGCGTCCTCTTTCCGGCAGGAGTCGTCTTTAAAGGCTCCGGCTTCTACAAGACCGACCACCGTGACAGTGCCAGCATCGAGTCGAGCGCGAAAGACGAACCCAAACCCGCCAGCGACGGCAACAAAACTGAGACCGCACCAGCCGCTAGCAATGGTAAAGAAGCTAGCACAACCACTCAACCAGCCGAAAGCGGAAGCAGCAGTACAAATAGCACGCCAAGCACGCCATCGGGTGATGGTAAGCCCGCTACAACGACAAGCGCGGCATAGCACGACATTCTGTAGGGGTCTAATTCTATTACACCCTGTTAGCATTTCATAATGTTGGCAGATAACGAGAAGCGTTCCAACAGCCTCCGAAATTGTGCGTCGCCAACAGGGTGTAATAGAAGTAGACTCCTACAGATGGTTTATGTTTTGTGAAGGATAAATCATCATGCAAGAAGAATCTATGCTTGCGGCAATTCAGCGTCAACAAATTGAGATCGCCGTTGGTGAATTACTACTCACCTCGGACCATTACATGCGTACCTCGATTGCTGAACGTATCCATCACCTCATCGCGCATGCCGATCACACGCTCGATATCACTCGTTTTAGCGATATGGCGAAAGAGGAATTGGAAGAACTCGACATTTTGCCTCCTTCAAGCTAAAAAATATTAAGATTATATTAAGAATTTCATAAAAATATATATTTCGCGCAATTTTCGTTCTTAATACTACCCAATATTCCTACTCATAGCTATTTCACATAACTCTTTTCTGAGAAGCGTGTATACTTATCATACGACCATCAGTGATGAGAGTCGTTGACATGAGTAGGGAGAGATAGCGGGTATGCAGGTGCAACAAGTGCAAACGCAGAACGACAATAATGAAGATCTTCAACGTCAGATAGCTGAACTGACGGCGGAAAATATGTTATTAAAAGAGCGGCTAGCAACTAAAGAGCAATTTACCGCAATGATTGCTCATGACCTCCGTGGCCCACTGACCCCCATTATTAACTACGCAAAACTGATCATTCGTCAGCAAGGTGGACAACCAAGTCCATCACTCCGCCGCAACGCTAATATCATCATCAGTCAGGCACAGCGTCTGACACGACTCGTTGGCGACTTACTCGACATGTCGCGCCTCTCAACAGGAACGTTCACGCTCTTTCGCGAGAAATGCGACATCATTGCATTGGTACAAGACCTTGTAGAACAATTGCGACCAGTCGCTCCACGCCACAAGTTTATCGTAGATGTGCCAGAGGGAACATTGATAGGCAATTGCGATAGCGAACGACTACAGCAAGCGATTGGCAATCTGCTCGATAACGCCGTTAAATACTCTTTTGAAGAGACGTACATCACCGTACGCGTTTGGACAACTCCACAGACAATTCACATCAGCGTACACAATATCGGGCGAGACATTCCCGACGATGAGATAGACCTGCTTTTCCAGCCCTTTGTACGCCTGCAAGCCGCAACAACGCGTAAAGGTTCGGGTCTTGGCCTTTTCATCGCCCGCTCAATCATTAAAGAGCATGGTGGCGAATTGCACCTGGAACCCTATGTGATGGATGAGAATACTACCACAGAACAGATGCAATCAACTGGCACTACGTTTAGTTTGACGCTCCCATATGAGGCGTCTTTGTAATACTGTAACAGATTAAATAGGCCATGTCGTAGAGGCTTTAGTTCATTATGCCCTTTAAGGTGTGTGCTTGTTTCCCAAATCGAGTAGGTGTTGGTATTGCCATTCTCGCTCTTTGGCTATAGCAGTATCGGCATCAGAGGACTTGATGACTCTAGAGATAGCTTGTAACGCATAATTTGCAGCACTAATAGAATGCATAGGAACATGTGCAGTTGCCACTGCTTGACCTGTGGCACGGGCAGCAGAGCGAACCGCTCATTCGTCCTCGAATTCTCCCTCGTCAAACTCCAGTCCTCGATAGAACTCCCCAATTTCAATCTGCACCGCAATGCTGGAGATATCTATGGTATCATCTGGTCCATAATGGCGATAGGACCATACTTTGGGATTGTCTGGCTCCCGTTCATTGCGTTGCCAGACTTCTACATACTGAGCAAACTGGCTTACCAGCAAGATTTCTTGAATCGTGGGACACCGCTGATATGCTTTCAACTTGATGCCTCGATCTCGTACTTCCGTCCCAGGAGAGAGCACTTCCACCACCAGACGTGGGGATGCAATTTGGGTATTTTCTGGGCGTCTATCGGCACGATCACAGGAAACCGTTGCATCTGGGTATACATAGTGGGGCTTTCCATTTCTTTTCGTGCCGATCAGTACCTGTACGTCTACACCGAAGACGGTACAGGGGCCAGAACGAAGCAGGAGATCGAGCGCATATCCGATGTTCCTATTGATCCGGTCGTGAGCCACACTGCCGCCAGACATCATGTAGACCATACCATCAATATACTCATACTTGCGATCAGGTGAGAGGCGCTCCAATTCTCGATATTCGTCCTCTGTCATAATTTTGCCCTTGCCAGGCCACCCCAATCGTTCATAGCCCGTGCGTTGGGGGTTGGTCGCCATTGTATCCTCCTCAGTATAATAGAACAATCCTACTTTTAATAGCCAGTGTACCATACCAAGGAGAGAGCTGGCACAGCTCTATCAGAACTGAGAACATAGAAGCTCATTGTCAAAAAAAGCAACGTATTGAATTTAGGAAGACGATAAAAACCTATAGACAAAAACTAAAATGTAATGCTATAATTGTCTCATCAAGGAGTAGTGTTTCACGAAAGGAAAGCTTCTATGCCCACACAAGAGGAACGCATCACATTCCTAGAGTACACGACGAGAGAATATAAACCGATCTTTAAAGATATTTCCCACGAAATGACAATAGTGAAGGGCCTCATTGTTGACCAGACCATCATCACTCAAGAATTAAGACGTGATATGGATGATGTGAAAGGACGACTAACACGCGTAGAGGACCAAATGACGCGTTTAGAGGACCGAATGACACGTGTAGAGGATCGAATGATGCGTGTAGAGGACCGATTGATACGTTTAGAGGATCGAATGACGCACATAGAAGAGAAACTGGATACCATACTTACACTCCTGAAACCGTCCTAAACGCCAGCAAAATTAAGAATGCAATAGATAAACTTAACCTTAAAGCTAGAAGCATCAATTCGCTT
>CAXUHF010000151.1:0-12248 GCA_964250765.1 uncultured Ktedonobacteraceae bacterium
ATACACCTAAGCCTTCTTATTTATCGTCAGATGTTTATTTGATACAGCTGGAATTTTTAAAAATCCTAATGCTATTTCGACGTTTAATGTATATTTCAGTCCCCTCATTCGGGGCAACGCCTCTGCAATCAACAAGAACGTTTCCCTATACTATATGCTGCCCTCATAATTTCAGTCCCCTCATTCGGGGCAACGCCTCTGCAATACACCCGGCACCTACACCGCCTCGGTGGTGTTCAGCATATTTCAGTCCCCTCATTCGGGGCAACGCCTCTGCAATCGCGCCAGAGCGGAAAAAAGAGGGTGAGTGTTTCGACAAGTATGACGAAACAGGCCCTTTCTTAGGCTTCTGAGCGCGTTGTTTTTGGCGGTTACTGATGCATAGTATACATGAAAAGCGCAACGGTTCGCAAATTGGTTTTTGTGCAAAAAGAGGGGGGATTTGCGAATGTATTTTTCATGCATAAAGTGATGATAAAGAAGAAATGCGGCGTTCTTTTCTCTCCTTGAACTGTATTTCGCGTGTTTTTCGCATATAGCGTTTCGATTTGCGAAAACGCCGCATTTCTCCCTCTTTCTCATGGGATGTGTCCTTTCGAGAGTTACACTACATCGTTGCAGAAACGGCGAAATTCGCAGGTCACACAGCGATATTGTGAAGTTGGTGCTGCTGGCATCAGTTCACTCTCGACGCTACGCCGAATATGTTGCACAGTTTGCATGACTTTCCTACGAAGATGTGGCGTGATCAGTATTTGTTCGGCTCGTTTGAGCGGAATAGAATAGAGGTATCCACGCTTGACTGGAATGCTCCATGCCTCTTCGAGGAGCAGAGCATAGGCAACGAGTTGGAGGGCAAAGTGCGGTCCGGCTTTCTGTTCAGAATATTTGTATTCGACGACGATCCCCTCCGCGTTCTCCGATGCGCGGGAAGGTGTGGCAATCGCTAAGTCGAGTCGTCCCGTTAGACCAAGTTCCGACGAGCGAAGAGCGAGATGGGCTGTACGCTCTCCCTCACTCAAACCATAGTTGCGCAGGCTCCGTCGTTCCTCACGTGCGTCCTCTTCCTCGTGGCGCAGAATGCCCTCAGCCATTAATCCTGTTATTGGGCGCACCCGTGGCAGACAGTAGCGATAGTAGACAATGCGTGGACAGACGGTGTACTGTTTGAGGTCTGTGACCTCGAAGAGCCAATCCATAGAGTGTTACTCCTCTGTTTCTTCTGTGCGTTCGATGACGCGACGCCCAGACCAGCTTTTTTCGTCAAGGGGATAGAGTTGTACGCTTGCCGCATGTTTGCCGAGACGACGCTCAATTTTTGCGAGCAGTTCTCGCTGATGCGTATTGCTCAGTTCGCCAAAGAAGGCACTGAACTGGATACGTGCTAGTCCATAATCCAGGCAGGCGTCAGCGACCTTTGTGCGTGTTCCATCGTGGGTGATGTCATAGATGAGCAGACAACGCATATCCTGTTACCACCCCGCGACAAATGGCTCATACTGTTCGCGCTCACTACGAAGGAAACTGGCAAGGTGACGCGCTTGGTTCTGAATAATGAAGCGCAATGTCTGACGTTTCTTCTCGTACAACTCGGTGCTGTCCAATCGCTCTTTGATTTTTTCGGCGAGTTTGGTGCGTGTTGTCTCTTTAAGACGTGCATCTTCGTCCTGCTCAACGAGAAAGTGCTTATTCACCAGACCAATCACAGTACGATCCACTATTGGCTGGCGAAACTCTTCGACGAAATCAAGGGCGAGACTTGGCTTCCCAGGTCGATCCGCGTGAAGAAAGCCTGCATATGGGTCGAGTCCAGCAAGCGTCAGTGCCTGCTCGACGCGTCCGTACAGAATGCCATAACCATAGTTGAGGAGGGAATTGAAGGGGTCAGTTGCACCACGGTGTTCACGTCCAGGCCACTGAAGCTCTATCGGAATAATACGTGCAATCGCGGTCCAATATTTGTGTGCGGCACGTCCTTCAACCGACATAAGTTGTTCGCGGATATCCTCTATGCGCGTTGCGTGCAGTTGCTCGACTTCGTACAGCGCATCGCGTATCTCACTTGTGATGAGTGACAGTTCTTCATACAGTGCTGGGTCGGTCTCTTTGCGGTATTTGGCGATGTAGCGTAATAAGTTTGACTGATTCTCAAGCTTGCCCGCGATCATCGCCTTCGCCACCATGACGCCTCGTTCACTTTCATAAGCAAGCAGTTGGGTACGACGTGTAAGAACTGTTCCTGTGAGACCAGCAGAATAGAGGCTTGCAATTGCCTGCCCACGATTGCTCAAAAAGTAGATGGGAATGCCTTCCTCCGAGCAGACACGCACCACGTCACTTGAAATCGCAATGCTGTTATCCACAAGAATAACACGCTCAAGATGGATAAGCGGCACCTCCGTCACCATCTTTTGCTCACGACTTACACGGAGCCGCCCCTGATGCTTAGAAAGAAATGTACCGCGTCCTTCGACAATAAGTTCCATAGTATAATCTCTCTTTCTCTTGTATCCTATAACCTTCCTATCTTTGTGTAGGTAGAAGGTATTCTAAGCCTGAGTATAGAGAGAGATTCCGCAGTGAATACGGAATCTTTTTACGAAATGAGTATTTCTTTCACAACACCGGATTTTTCGTTCTCGATTCTGTACCAGCCATTGCCTTTGACGCAACTCTTTCCAACATGCATGACTTCACCCCATGTGAGTATCTCGCGGAAAGGTGTTAGGTCTCCGGTAAAGGTTGCCTGTCCGCGCAAGCCACTAATGGGCGTGACGCGTTGCTGGCGACGCGAGAAGCTACCGACCTCTTCCCAGGAGGTTGCGTCTTCACTACAGCGAATCGAGTCCGCGCGTTCGACGAGCTGTTGACGCTGCGGCAGAAATGAACTATCACCCGTACCATACGTCGTGAGAAGTGCATCGAACCGTTCCAGCAGCCGATGCACAAGGGGACCAAATTCAGCGCGTTTGACAAGGCGGTCTCGATCACGTAGGCGCAAAGGCGTAAGAAAGTCGAGGGTGATATGCTCTGTCGAAAGGAACGCAGCGCGTTCCTGAACCTCTACTGCTGTTATCGCGAGAGTTGGTGTTCCAACGAGCGGCTTTCCTACTTCATACAGCGTATGGTGCGTATTGTTAAAGAGGTTGCACGACTCGACGCGTTTGACGACAAAACGTCCTCGTAGCCCATGCTGATCTTGTACGCGGCGTCCCAATCCGCCCTCTTCGAGCATCTCTATGGAGAGCATGATGTACGGGAGGAGTTGGATGATGTTGCCAAAGAGCGTGAGACCAAAGGAAAGCGTGTCTCCCTGTTCGTAGCGTCGCTTGCCATTCAGTGGAGGCAGAAGAATGTAGGGACGAGGAATATCTTGCCCACGTACATTTTCTTCTCGTAGCGGCGCAACAATTGAACTGACGGGGCAGGTAGTATGTAACGGACAGACTGCACAGGTGGGTGCGCCTTTGTTCGTGCAAAAGCGTTTCCAGATGGCCTCGAAAAAACTTCCACGAAGCGCGGAGCCGCTATGCTCGTCTAGCTCTAGGGGAGTGACAACCTCCGTAAAAAAGCGAAAGGAGTGGAGAGTAAGATTATTCATTCTTCGATCTCTTCTAGCGCGAAAGGGAGCATGTCTCCGTCAGATGTGGCCTCCGCGCGAATATGTTGATACCAGCTATAGCTACGACTCGAACGCAAGACACGATAGGGAAGCACAACATGACGAATAATCCGCTCTTTCCCTGCTGTAATGCGTTTGGCATCATAGACATTGGCATGGGCAAAAGAGAGTGATACGCCGCAATCATCAAGCATTTGCAGTGTTCCATCCATGCGAAACGGCTCCACTGCTGAAGGCGTCAGATGAATAAATTGGTGCTCCGGTAACTGCTCGATAGAGTGAGGAGGTTCCATAAGTTGAATGAAACTGCCACGCTTGCCCAGATAGTTGACCTGGGCTAAGAGTTGTGATAATTCTGGGAGCACATCGCTTCCATCAGGCATTGCAAAGGCGAGTTGAAATGCGTCACGGTAGTAGACATATTCGCGGTAGGCAATGGTTGGTTGCATAGGCCACTGTCCCTTCGCCTGCGCAAGACTCGCCTTGTCTGCGTTGCTCTTATCTTTCAGCAGGCGTTGTATCTTGCCAAAGCCTTTGATCACGACCAGATTCCGCGGTGCCTCTAGCCAGATCGAGAGATCGCGCAAGAGAGGGAACACACGTTCCCCCTCTGCGAGACCACGTGTACGTATCGCGGCATCGAGCAATGCCATCTTAAGTGCGAATGGTGTAGGCACAAGCAGAGTCTTCCCACCTGAAGCCGTCGCCGAGGCCGATTTAAGCGAGAAGAGGGATACAGGCAAATAGCGTGCGACAAGCCACATCGTCGTACCTTCCTCGCTAGCGGCTCACTGAGAGCGCGAATGGTGAACTAGAGTCGATGATTTCCCGCATTTGCACGGCAAACGCCCCGATATCGTCAAAGGAAGTCAGGCTGACGGTTGGCTCCTGTTTGCCATTGAGTGCGTTTACAATCGTTCCTAGTTGTGTACGATACAGTGTACGATCCTCGCTTCCCCCAATAAGCGGACTAATCAGAGGCGCAGGTGTGATACCCGTGCTAGTGGTAATTGCGCCTTCAAGGGCAACGAGATGTGGCAATTGTGATGAACGCATAGCTCCATTCAATTCAAGAAAGGTATGCAGCAAGCTCTCTAGTAGAAATGTTGCGCGTTGCTGTCGCTCGTTTTCTTCAATCGCGTATTGCTGCTTGATGTCATTATAACCAATACGTGCCAGTTCCAGGTGGCAGACGAAGGCATAGATACCACTTGAGGCAGGACGATGAAAGATGCTCTGTCCAAGATTGGCGCCTGTTTTCTGACCATCGGCATCCTCAGAACGTTTCTCTACGCTTCGCTCGCTGACATATTTCGCATGAAAGTAACTGCCCGTACTTACGGTATCAGGTAGCCCAACAACCCAGCCAAATTCAGAAATGGATTTACGCGGCAGTGAACGCTTCTCCGTCACTAGAATACCGGCAACATCGTCAATGGCGCACGTCTGAAGCATCGTGTCGATAAAATCCGCATCGCTACGTCCCTCTTGCTGCTTAAGAAAGGTGGTGTCAGCGTTGATGCGGTTGACGTTGAAGCGTTGACAACTCTGGCATAACGAGAGATGCTGTGCACGTGCCTGTTGATAGAAATGTTCCATCAGCACATGTTTGAGCATATCACCGGAGATGGCATTGACATTATGCATCTTGCCCAGGTGATCGACGATATCGACCATGCGTGTCTGAATCTGGTTGCCCTCGCCACCTTCATTGTTCAAACTGTGCATGTTGAATGTGGCGCGTGCGGCAATAGAGAGTGATGCAATCGGTGTTGACATGAGTAGTGTTCCTTCCTTCTATACATTCGTTACTGGTTGTCTTCGTCAATATCGTGAGAAGTGTCGTCCTGTTCGTTTTCTGGTAAAGTATTGGTACCTTCGTCGGAGTCAGTACGCTCTTCATACTTACCGCGTGACTTCGCGTACCCATAAGCAATGAGCAAGCGAGCTACCATTTCGTACTCATCTTTAAACTCATCCATTAATTTGACAATCTCATTGATGTCTTCGAGAGCAACAGAACCGCGTAGTTTATGCTGTTTTCGCTGCTCTAACGTGATAGGTCCTCCTAACTTGTTCGCTAATTTCTCTTCCTCGCGTGCTGTCTCTGCGTTGTATTGCACAAGGAAATCTGAGAGTGTGTTGAGAAACTTGTCACGATAACGTGCCTCGCGTGCTAATTCCTGACCTAACCCGTAGCGCGCTTCGTATGTACGGTCCTTGTCCTGTGAACGACGGCGTTGCGCAATAACGGTGGACTGTCGAATTGCTCGCGCAATGTTTTGAAAGCCTGAATTGCTGGTAATAGTAGCCAATGGTTTCGATTGTGTTGCTGTTGTCATAGCGATAATTTGCTCCAATCCTGTGATACTCAACTGGCGAAGCCAGCGTTTGAAATTCTTTTCATGTTCGCGTTGACTGATTAAGTAAGAACTATAGGCAGTGGTGAAGGTCCAGAGAGGTGTCAGGTCGTTGCCCGATAGGAAATCACGATAGGCTCGCAACAGTTGATATTCCTCTGCGCCCTCTTCGCGTTCACGGTTGCCAGTACGAATGTTCTGTAGAATCATGCGATGTTCTTTGAGAAGTGCAAGAGTTGTCTCTGCATCCTCAAGGCTCTCGATACGTAGCCACTGCGGAAAATTGATGGTCGAGATATTCATGGTCGCAAATGCACTACCCATGTCCTTATAGGATGCGACCTCGAAACCATGTGCAATACTCGTAACTTGTGTCTCATCGTACGGCTCGTCTTCATCGTCTTGTTGTTGCATATCGCGTAAGAAGATGCGTCGGTGTTCGACAAATGCCTCTGTGAACCGAAGCGAGGCCATTACGTCAAGCTTAACGGCAGTCGAGGACCAGCATACGGCTCGAAACTCAGTCATGATGCTTTCTAGTTTGCTCAAGGTGACATGTTTGGGTTGCAGGACATACGTTTTACGATCCTTGCTTCCTTGTATTGTGTAGGGGGCAGCAATCACCATAAAGCCTGTAAACTTGAGTAGTTCAAGCGGCCAAAAGCTATCAAGACTCTCACCATTTGTCACCCCGTTCGCCTTTGTGCGATTCGCCCCCTTGCCCGTTGTTGGATTGATGATTTGCAGAGCTGTACTAGTCACGGTTTGCTTGAGTTTGGCCTTCTTGACCAAAGTTTGGCAAACATCGAGTGCGGCATCGATATCGTTATCTGGTGTCTGAAAAAGATTGAAGAGGACGCCAATATAATCACGTTGCAACTCGCCGAGCGCATCCCAACGTTGCGTCAGGTCATTAAAGGTACTTGCAATCTTCATCTGAACAATTGAGCGATAATGATCTAAACTACTATCAGGTTCAGTGATACCCCTCTTTTCTAATTCTATCCGTAAGTCAGGGACCCCGCGAAACTCTTTCCAAGCTGCATAATAGATTCTGCTTATCTCCTTCTGGTACTCGTAATCGAAACCATTGCTAAGCGCGCATTTGCTGGTTTGTTCATCGTTACCCTCCTGCTCGCCTTCCTTTGCGCCTTTTGGCTTCGTATCGACAGGTCGCACTAACGAAAACTTTGGAAGACGTTGTAGATCGTCAAGCGTCACTAATGTCGAAGACTCGACAATGTGACAAGAACCTCCATCTTGAATTGTGATACTGCCACGCTTCCCGATTTTTCCCTGCACAATCTGAAGCAATTTGGCGAAGCCAACAGTTAGTAGTTGGTCTGCAGAGGTATCGCTTGACTTATCAATGTAGTACAATTGTTGCATATTACTCACTTTTTCGATGTTTAGAAACTCCAAACACGGTTAGCAACACAATCAGAAAACTCGTAAGGCTTCCTGATGCGGTATGGTCAAGAGCAATTATGATAAGTAGTGCTATGATGCCAATGAGCAGTATAGCTTGAGTAACACGAGGAAGATGAGCAAACCATATCAAAATTTTCATTTGAAATTCTCCACATGACAACAACATTTTTTAAACCCTTGCTATCCTAATATATTCTTTGATTGCTGTCAACAAACAAACAGTGTTTGCAAGAGAATGTGCTATGTGCTACTATGCATGTGTAGCCCCGAATGAGGGGACTGAAAGTTGCTCATCCTTATATCGAGTCAACCATTTATAATTCGATCCGTTTTAGGATACTTACATCTGACTCGCGCGTTGGTCTGCGAGCCGGAGAGCATGGACAATCACAAAGTAGAGCCACGTCTCTAGCTCGAAGATTCGCCCTTCCTGATATGAAGGTATAGTTAAAAGTGATTTACCATTCGGCGGCGCAAGATCATCACCTTTCTCAACTTCTTTTTTCAGTTTGCCTACGTCATAACTCCAATCCTTTTGTATACAGATGGCTCTTAGGGCTTCATCAGCCGCTTGTATCGCATGTGGTGAAAGTTCCGCCGTCTCATATTTGCTCGCCTGCGCGCTATGGTGACGTGCGATAGCACCACAGATGGCGCGCAGAACAGACATGAGCTTAATATCAGCATCCCTGTCGATGCCTAAACTCGCCTTGATAAGAGGGCGACCAATGACAACGCTTTCACAGGAGTGATGAGGACGCTTTGGCCTGACATCGTACTGCCACTTGCGCTCATCTTTCTTCCAATCACTATCATAGTCAGTTTTGGCGAAACAATAGTTAGGAGGTGGCAGTTCATAGGGTTGCCAGCCATAGTTTTTATGTCGTAGCGTTTGCCATGCAACAGCCCATTGTTGCCATGTCTTGTCGAGCTTACCAAGATCATGACAGCCAATAGCGAGAAGTATTGCTTGCTCGACTATACCCGTCGGTAGCCCCATCTCCTGCTCTAACTTGTGAGATACATACGCGAGGTGAGACTTCAAAACCATGTTATATGCGTTATACAGTCCCCCAATATGTTGCTGATAACTAGTGACGTGTGATGGTGCAAAGTCTTTCGTATTCTCTCTTCGTATGTAACGACTTTGATAGACCTGCTCTGGCAAGTAATCGGGAAAGTCGTCACGAAACAAGAAGCCGAGGGCAGAGTCATAGGTAGCAACCTCTGAGGAAAGAGCGATCAGAAGTGCCTTTGGTATCTCTGCTGAGTTGACCACAGGTTCCCATGTGTAGCTGATCTGTAACTGCTGATTGTTATCCAAACCATCCTCTTTATCAGGGAGGTCTTTCTGTTCCCGAATCGCACGCATCTGCATACATGACTGATCGTAGCTCCGCATCCATTCCCAACGCTTCTTTTTTGTGAGCGTGTCGGGACGAAGGCCGAAGCTTTCCCATTGCCACGGATCTCTAGTAATCGCGGCCTTCGGGTCGTCGTGAATGAGCACCTGCACCTGTGAGACATCCCGAATAAGTTCTGGTGCTTTGCCACGTTCACCCTCTCGTAGACACGCGAACATGCTATCGAGAATCAGATGCTCGTTTTCCTCATAGTATGCGAGCAACTGCGTATCTTCCTCTGTATGTACAGCGTCGATCAACTGTTGCTCTTCACGAAAGCCAACAACGCAGTTATCGAATTGAGCGAGTGCATTCCATGTCGCTTCACATATCTTTTTGTCATAGGGTGCCGTCGATGCAGCGCGACCTTCCTCATCGGTTGGCAACGGATATACGACGACACGCCCTTGTTGTTGTGCAAAGCGTGCGCAACGTCCTGCGCGCTGTACCAAACTGTTTGCCGGAGCGTTCTCTGTATGCAAGACTTCAACTGAGATGTTAAGTCCCACCTCGACAACCTGTGTCGCAATCACAAGAATATCTGGTCCTCTATAGCGACCATTTTCCCATTGCGCTGGACCAAGTGCATGTTCGATCTCTTCCGAAAGTCGCTTACGGTCGTCTTTTGTGAAGCGGCTATGCAGTAGAACAACGCGCGTACCGTGTGCCTCCGCATGTCTGAGAGCAAGATACAGCATTTGTGCACGTAACACAGTGTTACACACGACGAGCGTACACCTATTTTCGCGCTGCATGTGGTCTGCGAGTATCATCCCTGCATCCATTGGTGTTTGAGAGCGAAGAAAGGTACGAGCACGTCCCTGAGCAATTTCTACCAATTCGTCATCAGTCACATCCACAATTTCCGCATCGAGTAACTCTGCCAGCTTCTTGAGCAGAGTCGAAGAGAAGGTGGCGGTCATGAGCACAAATGGCGTAATCGGTTTGAGCAGGCGCAAGAGTTGGAGCACGGTGGTACGTGCCCCAAAGATACTTTTGCCATCATGTCCCAATGGGTACAAATGAAACTCATCGAAGACGAGGTAGGAACTGAGAATAGCTCCCACGTTGATGTTTGCCATACTATTGCTTAGCCCATAGGGAATAGCAAGCACACTCGCCAGCAACTGGTCAACCGTACAGAATGTCAGAGCCGACTCGAACTGAGGATCGTCGCGCTGCTCACCTGTCTGCACTGATGCAATGGACCTGTGAATTGAACTATACGTTTTGATCAGGGATGTTTTTGTATGAGCATCGAGACGTTTCATGTATTCGTCATAGTCGTTGAAAAACTGATTCGCCAGGACACGCATCGGCACGACGTAGCGACTGGTAAATGGAAGTTTATCTTCCTCTCGTACAAGGTTTTGTAGAAATGGGTCGAGAGCGGCACGAGTTTTTCCGGCTCCGGTAGGAGCTTGCAGAAGAACGCTACGACCTGCCTGTAAGTGCTTCAAGACCTCTTTTTGAAATGGACGTGATTGTACCATGTGTATTATTCTCCATAGATGTGGTTTAGGAAGTCCATATCAGGTTCATTAGATGGTGTAACTGGCTTTGTTTCGATTCCATACATGTGAACGAGCCGACGTGCCGTATTAACCATACGTTGTCGTAGGGGATGTGGAGCGATAACCTCGCAATCCTCGCCCCAGCCGCGTATCCAGTTCTCGATTTCGAGCGTATCACCAATCTGCGCCTTCCACTCGCACCCGTCAGGCGTATCAACAATCTCTTGCGTAGGATGCCAGAGCGTCTCTTTCAGGCGTTCCCTGGCAAAATGCGAGAAACGCAAGTGAACCTCGAACACCTCCTCATCGCCATACATCACACCCCATGCGCGTTTGAGCAGCGTTGGTCCATCGAAGTCTTGCTCAATCTCGAACGTCTTGTTTGTCAAAGTAGCCTGTTCGATGCGCTCTAGCTTATAGGTGCGAAAGGCATCAGGTTTTGTACTTTTGCCAAGCGCATAGACGGTGTGCCCGATGCCCGATGGCTCAAGCAGATAAGGAGCGAAATCGCACTCGAAGGTACGCTTATGCGGTGGCGTATAACGCAATCGAACGAGGCGATGTGTTGCCCATCCCGTTGCGAGTGCCTCGAAAATGTGCGAAAGGTTCTTCTGGTCCTGCTGCCGTTCTCGAAGCATCTCCAAAAGCTGGTGCTGGTGCGGTGCCATAGTAGGAGGCATTACCGCAACCAGCTTGGTGAGTGCTGACATCACATGCTGATTACGCTGATTCTGCGTCATCACCAGAAGCCGACCAGCAAGATAGAGGCTCGTGGCCTCTGGAAGCGTAAGCGTGACAGGGAAGAGTTTGAGTGTTGCATCTTGTGGGAGATACCAATACCACCCATCTTTGGCAAGAGGAAGACGACCATCCCTATCAGTAAGCTCATTTAAGTAGAGTGATACGGTATCGACACTTACTCCTAAGTATTCAGCAAGTTCGCTGGTCCGATATCGTTTGCCTTGACTGTTCCAAAAGAGCAGTTGTAGTTGTTGTAGTCGATCTGTTTTATTAAATGCATCTGATTTCGGCATATGCTGCACCTCCTGAGAACAAGTATAAGCGTAACTTCCGAAGGGATTACGGAAATTTGTAAGGAAAATGCGGAATAACGGAAAAAAAGCGAAAAATTGTTGGAGCAGACAAAAATATAGAACTATACATCCCCCTCAACACATCAAAATGTAGCTCTCTAGGAAACGCTATCCGTGTAGCAGAGATAGTATACTCGAATACATGCATTTTTTGTGATTACAGTTTATTCATAAATAGAAATGAGAGCATCTTTTTGCATAGACAAGGAAAGTCTAATAGGAAGCGAAAAGAGCCAGAAAAGAGTACCTTTCGCAAATTGCAAAGAAAGGTACAGCTTATTGCTCTAAACCGCGTGAATTGGTCGCATAAAAGTACAAAAAAGCATCAAAAATGCAATAAAACATCTCGCAAATCCCCCCTCTTTTTGCACAAAAACCGATTTGCGAACAGCAATGCTTTTCGTGTATACTAACCAGCAACGACCGCCAAAAACAACGCGCTCAGAAGCCCAAGAAAGAGTCTGTTTCCTCAGACATGACGAAACACCCACCCTCTTTTTTCCTCTCTGACGCGATTGCAGAGGCGTTGCCCCGATTGAGGGGACTGAAATACTCACAAGCTAAAGCTTGCTTCTGCTCGTAGTCATAATTGCAGAGGCGTTGCCCCGATTGAGGGGACTGAAATGATCCCTCCGATAGTTGCGCGCCCCCTTGGCATTGTCTGATTGCAGAGGCGTTGCCCCGATTGAGGGGACTGAAATTCGAGTCGAGTGCTGGACACACGATATTGCGCTGAGATTGCAGAGGCGTTGCCCCGATTGAGGGGACTGAAATTGCTTGCGTGGTGGTTTCCGTACTCAGGCTCAGTTGAATTGCAGAGGCGT
>CAXUHF010000152.1:0-4064 GCA_964250765.1 uncultured Ktedonobacteraceae bacterium
ACCGTAGAGTGTGTAGAGCGAAGGTGTGGCGAGTGCTACGGGAATGCCATTCAAATACTGAAACAGATACTGCGCATATAAAGCTGCATGATCGGATGTACCACGTGCGGCAATAAGCACCATTTTCACACCACGCCGTTTTGCCTCCAATGCAACCTGATGCGCCATATCCTTTGTATGATCGAGTGTACGCTGTAAGGCTATCGGTTGCTCATGAATTTCTTGTAACATATGTGTCTGCTGTACTGAATGAGCAGTTTCTGTCACAGGCTGTCTCCTCCGAATGCTAGCAAGAGTTATAATAGCTGATGCTTGTAGTGTATACTTCTTAATTTTTATTTGTCAAGACATCTATACCACTAGATGTATATACTAAATTTCCCTTCGTTCATCGGTAGGTCTTTGCAAAAGAGGTGGTTTCATGAGAAGAAACACCTGTAGGGACCCGATGTATCACGTCCTTGCTGGTAATCGAGACGCCACGAGGACGTGATACAGCAGTCCCTACAGGCAATTCATTTATCCCTTAATATTCATTCCGTTCGTGTAGCCTTTTTGATAGAGACTTAGCAACTCCCAAGCTGAGTCCATACTCCTGCTGCTCCACCTGGTACATCCGCCTCTGACCACCACTTCGCTTGCCACAATGAGCCATTATACGTCACCTTACTACCGCCTACATATGCTGTGGACGAGTTCCAGGCCGCAATTCCGGCGCATGTCCCACCACCCGTTGGAGGGGTTGGCGTGGAAGTCTGACCTGGTGTCGGCGTAGGTGTCTGACCAGAGGGCGGTGTGGGTGTGGATTGTGGTGGTGTACCTCCTCCAAACTGTACGATGATTTTGGTGAAATCCCAGGCATTCTGTGGTACGCTGCTGCATGTACCAGAGAGGGAGCCGTTGTTGTTTGGCGGATTGCACTGACGATCACGATTGACCGACCAGTAGGTGAAGCGTGCCAGGGAATTGCTTTGGGCAAAGCCCAACAATGTCTGGAAGTCTGACTGGGAGAAGTACTCGCCGCTATCGGTACGTCCGTTCATTGATGAGACGCCTTCATAGCTGTAGGCTTTAGCACTACTCCAACCAAAGGTGTTCATCAGGATTGTATTAAAGCTCTGCAACGCACTAATCTGGCTACTCGCTCCGTTGAAGCCACCATCAAATGGCATGATCGCAAAATTACTTGGCGTATAGCCTAGCGTTTTGGCATTGTTGAGGAGTTGTTGCCCAAAGTAGCCTGTGCCGCTAGTCGTACCTGGTATGGTGATCGATTCGTAGAGTCCAGGGTTGTTTTGCTGCAATATTTGCGCAGCACCCAACTCATTGTTGATGGCTGTTGCGTTCTCGTACTCTGGCTCCTCCAGATCAAAGTCAAGCGCATGCAGGCCGTACTTGTCGATAACTGTCTGCTCTGCTGCTGCGGTAGCTTGTGGAGTACCACAGGTCTCGCCAAGTTTTGTACCGCCATAGCCACCAAAGGAAACAACGACATCCCCTCCAGCGGCACGGATGGCACTGATGATTGGTGCAACCTGAGTGTCCGAAGAGATATTATCCAGCCCTGCATCACTCGCCCAAGCTGGTGTGCAGCCTCCATTGGCTAGAACGAACGCGAGCGTGAAGGCTTTGGCTCCGCTTGCCGACATAACCGAGGGCAGATTGGGAGGATTGTTCGACAATGGCATCACGTAAGGTGCCGCGTTATACCAGTTGCTACTGACGGTAGGAGCAGCTTTCGCATGAGAGGGTCGCCAATTGAACACGATTGCCATGAGCACGATGAGCAGTAAGCTAGCAATGCTTATTGCTCTCAGTAGAACGTGTTTACTTACTTGCATAATGTTTCCCTTTTTAGAAGATGTAGGGTATCAAATGACTATCAATCATTTTAGTATAGACATTAATATGTCTATACCAGTTTTAGTAAGAATAGGTGAGCAGTTTCTCAATAGCTCTAGCACGACCTCTGATAATAAAGTTGCTTATCGGCTTGAAAAACGTACTCACTCTGTAACACAGGAAAGTTACCAGCCGATGCTTAGAGTCACGCTGCTCGGTGGATTCGCATTAGGCAGAATTTTGACCGCACTTTGATCGTTCACATCGTCATAAGGAAATCCGTATGCTCTGTGGTCGATGCCAATCTGATGCCAGAACCTTGCATACTCGTTTTGGATAGAATTGGTATAGTACGCGGCAGGGTTATACCAGTTCGCAGTGTTCAGCGCAACACCTCTGTTCAAAGCAGCACATACCTCTGCTCCCAGTTCCAGTGCCTGAGGACTCATGCCCCCGGATGCCAGAGCACCCGAACATGCTAGAACATCGCTGCTGGTGGGCTTATTCAAAAAGAATGGACCAGCACCGTTGCGTGTAAATTGCAACTGACCATTGACCACTCCCCCTGTGAAGGTGGTGCCTTGACGAGTTAACGTAAATGGGTTGGTTGCGTAGTAGTTCCACATCTGATCGATATATGTCTGCATATAGTTCGCTTGACTACCACCGGGTGCGAAAGAAGCAGACGAATGTGGTGCTAGAATCCGATAGGGAGTGACGAGTGCTTGAAATGCTGGACTAACAGCGGCAGTGTACTGAGAGTACACTTGATTCCTGCTGAGAGTAATACCGACCGTCTGATCATATCCAATAGCTGTCTGCTGTAAACGTGCGGTCATTGGAAACCCAAACATATCGACCTGAGTGGTATTGCCTCCAAATGGAGTTACACCGTACTGGTAGGCAAATTCATACCAGTCGAAGTACACGTCAGCATTTGGATCGCTGGGATTACTGAGGTTTGGGCCACCCCAGCCACTGTCGTCGGGCGCAATCGGAATATACATAGGCGACCCAAGCGAGAGATACATTCTTGCGCCTTCGAGATGAGTGGGCATCGTGATTGTGCTCGCCTGGTCTAGCGTAAAGGACATATTCGCATAGTTCACGCCATTTTTAGTCAAATGGTTGGGAGCACTGGCATCCAGATGGTTGATATGAACGAGGGTTCCATCGGACCTCAAATACGACCATTGACCTGGCGTGGCTTGACCCAGGACCATGACATAGACTTGATTATTCGCCCACACTCCATGTGTGTTGTTCTGTATGACGAAGGGGAACGTTCCGTTGGTGTTGCTTGCAACAGTGGGTGTTGGTGTTATACCGCTTGCAGCAGTAGGTGTTGGCGTTACACTCCCGCTACTTCCTGAACCGAACGTCCATGTGTAGTTGCTGGTGTCGTACTGCAATCCATCCTTTTGATAGGTAAAAGAGTAGGTAATTGCTTGTCCCGAACTCAAACCACTTGCAGTGTACTCCCAGCGTGCCGTTCCATTGTTGTAGGTCATATTGAGGTTTTGCTGTGAAGCACCAGACTGGTTATAATGTAGAATCACATAGCCTGCCGTCCAACCTGATGGCTGGAACCAGAAGAGGGCTTGTGTAGAACTACTGCTACTTGCCCCTTGACTGAAATTGTTGCTCGCATCTGCATGAACTCGATGGATTCCTTCTACTGATACATATGCCAAGGTTCCGCACAGAACCAGTATGCATGCACAGGTAATAAGTATGGCAGCTTTACGAGCAGAGAACTTTTGATGATGAATGAGAGAGCTTACATCTTTGTTTTCCATAAAGATGGGATGCTCCTTTCCTTCTATGAGAGACGAGCGCAGATACATAGTCCGCGCTCTATTTGTCACTGAGGCGGCATGGGAATGCCGCCCGAACGCACCTTCTCAGGTGAATATTTTCCCCTTTGGGAAAAGGAGCTAGCATAGGAAATTCCTGCGAAGCCTCTTTTCCAGGAGGGGAATTGCACTAGGTGCAAGCCATTCTTCGCTTTATGGATGTGTCCATGAGTATGAGCCAGTATCGTACTGGAGGCCGCCTTTTTGATAGGTGAATGAGTAGTTAACGGCATTGCCTGAATTGATACCACCTGCCGTATACTCCCAGCGAGAGGTACTGCTGTTATAGGTCATATTCAGGTTCTGCTGGTTGCCGCCTGCAACCGTATAATGGAGGATGACATAGCCCGCCGTCCAGCCGCTAGG
>CAXUHF010000152.1:4164-12186 GCA_964250765.1 uncultured Ktedonobacteraceae bacterium
TGCCGCCTGCAACCGTATAATGGAGGATGACATAGCCCGCCGTCCAGCCGCTAGGTTGGAAGGTGAACAGTGCTTGACTCGACCCCGTACTGCTCACACCTTGAGCAAAACCCCCGTTTGTTGGAGTCGCTCCGAAGGTATAGCTATATGAGCCAGTATCGTACTGAAGACCGCCTTTCTGGTAGGTGAATGAGTAGTTGATGACATTCCCAGGACTCAAGCCTCCTACTGTATACTCCCAGCGAGAGGTACCACTGTTGTAGGTCATGTTGATGTTTTGCTGACCGCCTCCGGCAACCGTATAATGGAGGATGACATAACCCGCCGTCCAGCCGCTAGGCTGAAAGTTGATTTGTGCTTGACTGGTACCAACGTCGCTTGCGCCCTGTGTAAAGCCACTACCCGTTGGTGTTGTAGCTGTAGGAGTTGGTGCTGATGGAGTAGGTGTTACTCCACCACTGGAGCCTCCCGAAGTAGAGACTTGCACATTATCGACAATCATGGATACACCAGATTGAGTCGCGGCAGTTGGACCACCACCGAATGCATTCGGGAAGCCACCACCCATAGCCAGGTCAAAGATGATGAAGAAACCGTGATCTACTGCGTTCGCCCAGGTTGTTGGATCGACCTGGTTCGCGCTTACTGTAAAGTAGTTGGCACCATCGAGATACCAACGAATCTGCTCAGGTGACACACTTCTATCTACTATGACCGAGTACGTATGAAAGCTGGTCTGACAACCAGGGCATGCGTGCTGTCCGCTACCAATACCCGTTGTTTCGTTGCAGGGACCACCTGGATCGACACCGCAGTGCAGGGTTCCGAAAACGGAACTCAGTCCATTGATATCTTCCATCGTATCAATTTCACCGTCGTTGGGCCAGTTCTTGTCTACCCGATATTGTGCACCTAGCATCCAGAATGCAGGCCAGTAGCCAGCCGCCGCAGCACCAGAGACATTGGGCTGCTGAATGGAAGCACTAACTTGTAACTGACCACCCACAGGTGCTGCAAAATCAGCACGCTGTGTCTCAATGCGCCCCGATGTCCAGTTCCCACTAGCATCTCGAATGGCAGTAATCTTCAGATGACTGTTTCCATCTTGCTGCACATTCGCTGTACTATTGGTCATGTTCTCAATTTCTCCAGTACCCCACCCTGTTCCGGTATCGTAGCGCCAATTGTTGGTATCAACACCTGTGCCAGCCCCGCCGTTGAAATCGTCACTAAAGACGGGAGTCCAAGCGGTGGCTGCGTGGGCTTTGTGTATCCCACGAGAAGAGACGACGCTTATGGCTGCAACCGCCAACGTTACTACCAGCAACAGCAATGTTGCAACACGAAGCGTCCCTAATGTCCGGTGTTGTTGAACGCCGGTTGTCTGTTCCCCTTGAGGAAACCTGTACATGAATTACCCCTTTCCAATACATGTTGGGACGTAGAGAAGCAAGAACATTCTTGCCTCTCCCTAGACAAATGTAGCTATCGAATGCGGAAACCAAAGTTAGTTTCCACAAGAAGTGTGTCAAGGATAGAACAACAAGACAACATGACAACAGTACTCTCATCTTTGCATAGAACAAAGAAGAATAATATAAGCATTTTATTTCTTCGCTAAGAAAGGAGAGAGACAGTAAGTGCTACAATCCAATCGAGAGAGGTCGTGGAGCACCACTCGATGCTCGCACAACCAGGTGCGTTGGGAGCCGGATACGCGGAGAGATGCTTGCTTGGCTCTCTTCAAAGGAGTGCTTTAGTCCTTGTTGCATAGTTCGTTTATGCGATCCTTTCTCCATGCTCTGGTTCTGATCAATCATGCTGATGAGGACTTCGAGGGCTTTGCGTCCCATCTCGGAAAATGGTTGGTGAATGGTTGTGAGAGAGGGCCGCATGTGTGCTGAGAAATTATTATCGTCAAAGCCAACAACAGCGATCTCTTCTGGTACGGATATGCCCTGTTGCTCGGCGACTTCTAGGACTCCATAGGCCATTTGATCGTTGGCAACGAAGATGGCTGTAGGCCAGTCCTGCCTGTCACGTGAGAAGAGTGTTGTAGCGCACCGACGTCCAGTAGCAGGCTCGAACGTCCCCTGTAAAAGAAGTGTTGGGTCAGGGGAAATTCCTGCATCCTGTAAGGCTTGGCAATACCCCTGAAACCGTTCAACAGCACAGAAGAAATTCTGAGGACCTAAAATATGCGCAATACGTCGATGCCCAAGGTCCAGTAAATGGCGTGTGGCCTCATATGCGCTAGAAATGTTATCAACACCGACCCAAGGTAGAACTGCAGGTTCTGCTTGGTCATCAATGGTGACGAGAGGAAACCCATGCTGGAAGCGATGCGTGAGGTTGCGCGAAAGTTCACCGGGAAAAATAGCGAGAAGACCAGCAACCATCTTCATACTCAGAATGTGGTCGAGCACATCGGAATGGTTGCGTTCAAAACCAGTGCTATATAACACGATTTCGTAGTTGGTACCTTCGGTGTATTCGGCAATACCATGCATGATTTCGGGAATAGAAGGCCATGTCAACGGAGGAGTAAGCACACCAATCAAGCGCGTATGACCACCCGCCAGTCCAATAGCGGTTACACTAGGAACGAAATCATACTCTTGTACGACGCGTTGCACACGTTCACGCAAAAGAGCATTCACGGATGGATGATGGTTAAGAACTCGCGAGACCGTTGCCTTTGAGACTCCCGCAAGACGTGCAATGTCCTGAATTGTCATCGGATGCTGCATGCTGCCTGCCTCCTTGTTCCTCTGTACTGTTCAACAGAAAAACTGTGCTTTTGCATCGTTGCGCTTTGCATGTACGAAACATATTTGCTTCGATATAACAACTGTAAATCAGAAACCGGTTTCTGTCAATAGTATGTAGAAAAGTACACCAAATTGCCTATAGATATACAAAAGGTCTCAACCTTACGTTCAAACCATTGTCTTTTCCCTCGCTTTCGATTTTTAAAAATTCATAGCTAATTGGTATAGACAACTTGACAATAGTACATGAAAGCAGTTACTGTTACTGTAAGGAGAATGTGTTTGTACTAAATATCTGTTTTGTCTCCTACACAATGATACTGCACATTTTCCTGTATATTTGAGTTCATCTCATCTCAAGAGCACACACTTCATAGAGTGTTGCAAGGAGCGTTTTATGTTGAGAAAGCAACATCGTATTGTCATGGCTGTAGCTGTTGTTCTGCTCGTTCTATGCTCAGCCGTATTTCTCGTTTTATCGCAGCAAACATTGCGTGTTCATGCTGCTGGGAGTAATCTTGTCACCAATCCAGGTTTTGAGGCTGGAAATCTGAGTGGTTGGAACTGTGATGCGGGTGACGTAGTGGTGGCTAGTCCAGTACACACAGGCTTGCATGCATTGCAAATTACTCCTGGAAGTTCTTCCACAGGACAGTGTACTCAGACGATTAGTGTGCAGAGCAACACAGCCTATACCTTGAGTGGGTATTTGAGTGGTGCTTATGCCTATCTAGGCATCAACGGAGGTGCCTCAACATGGCAAAGCACAGGAACCTATGGGCAGTTGACAATAAACTTCACTACCGGTTCTAATCAAACCAGCGTGACCATCTATGTGCATGGTTGGTACGCACAAGGCAATGTCTTTGCTGATGATATTGCTTTGACCGGCCCTGCTGGCTCAAATCCACCCACGACGCCTACATCAACTCCAACGATTCCCACACCGACTCCAACGACGCCCATCTCTACCCCTCCTCCTACAAATACTCCTGTCCCCACGCCCTGCACATCGTGCAATAGTAGTTTGCCGAAACATCTATTGACGGGATACTGGCAAGATTTCACGAATGGTGCTACTCCGCTCCGCTTGAGCGCGGTCAATGCCAACTACACAATCATCGCTGTCGCGTTTGCCAACGCCGATCAAGCTAACCCCGGCGGTGTGACATTTAGCATCGACTCAGGACTCTCCTCCGCATTAGGAGGATATACAAATTCACAGTTTATCAGTGATATTGCCGCTCTTCATGCTCAAGGGAAGAAGATCATTCTTTCCATAGGTGGTCAGAACGGTACGATTACTGTTGGAGACTCAACAAGTGCTGCAAACTTTGCTAACAGTGTTCATGGTTTGATGCAACAGTATGGTTTTGACGGTGTTGATATTGATCTGGAGAATGGACTTAACCCCACCTTTATGGCGAGTGCGCTCCAGCAGCTACACTCAATGGTGGGAGCAAACCTGATTATCACACTAGCCCCTCAAACCATTGATATGCAATCCACCAGTGGTGACTACTTCCAGTTAGCATTGAATATCCAGAGTATTCTAACCGTCGTCAATATGCAATACTACAACTCTGGTAGTATGCTTGGTTGTGATGGCAAGCTCTACGTTCAGGGGAGCGAAGACTTCCTTACTGCGCTAGCCTGTATCCAACTGCAAGGTGGATTACGTCCCGATCAGGTAGGCATAGGTGTGCCTGCATCGACCTCTGCAGCCGGAGGCGGCTATGTCGCGCCTTCAATAGTTAACGCAGCTTTGGATTGTCTTGCTAGAGGAAGCAACTGCGGCTCATTCAAGCCTTCCACAACCTATCCGTCGATCCGTGGAGCTATGACATGGTCGGTAAACTGGGATGCTGCTAATGGCTCCAATTTTGCCAATACAGTTGGCGGTCATTTACCTTCTCTGCCATAAATGTTCTTGTCAGAGTATACGTTTGTGAAGTATTTTTTCTAGTACTTCATAACAGCGAGACTATATCAGCTCCTCTCTTCAAAAGAACTGGCTTACATAGTCTCGCAATCATTGCATTTTTTGCACGGCTTTCTTCCGCTATATTTCAGTTCTGCTCTCTTCTCCTAACAGGATTAGGCTCAGCTGAACTGGATAATTGCTCTCAATGCTGTTATTTTCTCTCACTCAGATTCTATACCCAACCTCTGCGTTTCAGCATTCCAGCGGCTATAGGTGCATCTACATAGTGCTGCTGACGAACTAAACGGTGCATACGTTGCAGAATCATACGGTCCACTAATGCTGGGAAATGACGAGCTAAGCCAATTTCTAACTGGCCCTGACGCGTGGTGGCAATGTCTCGACGGGGCTTACCAGTACAGGCACCCACAGTGGTGGCGATCATGGCACTCAGTGGCTCCTCGCGTACCAGTCCTTCGAGCGATACACCTGCCCTCTCAGCATGACTATGAATGGGTGTTTTGATGTAGCCAGGGTAGATCGTTGTAACTCCAACATGACTCCCATATTCCAAACGCAACACATCTGACCATGCAGCAAGCGCACGTTTGCTGGCTGAGTAAGCCACAGCAAAGGGCACATTGGCAAAGGCCAGCCCGGAGGCAACGTTGATGATTCGCCCACGCGCCTCAATCAATGCTGGTAAGGCATAACCAGCCACGCGCCAGGGACCAAGCAGGTTAATTTCGAGTGACTGCATGACGCTCTCATCAGGTGGCGTACCTGCGTCCTGGAGCAGTCCGACACCGGCGGTGTTAATCAGTATATCAAGTCCACCAAGCTCTGCAATAATCTGCTGTACAGCTGCTCGCACAGCCTCATCATCAGTGATATCCGCAGCGACAATTCCTTGCCCGCTCACGCGATCAATGCCCATGACCTGCGCACCACGCTCGCGTAGTGCTTGCGCAATACCACTTCCAAAGGCACCAGCTGCCCCAACAACGAGAATCCGACTTTGTGCAAGACTTCGCCAGGTCGCTATACCAGCCTTGCGCGTGATAGTTTGAGACATGATAAATCCTCCCAATAAATTGAATGATTCGATAATCCTCACGCTCTGCGTTTCTTCTCCTTGTGAACTGTAGTTGTTCTCGTGCTAGCGAACATAGCTTGCTCCATTGATATCAATGGTGGTGCCAGTAGCATGTTTTGCCAGCCCGGTCGCAAGAAACAAGACTACGTTAGCAACATCCTGCGGTTGGGCGACCTCACCCAGACCAGTATCAGCGGCAGCGGCCTCCACTCCGACTTCTTCGGCGAACACCTTGTTAAAGGATGTATCTACGTAGCCCGGAGCAATAGCAAAAGCTGTCACTCCCTGCCGCCCGTTTTGCCGAGCGATGGTGCGTGTCATCGCAACCACACCAGCCTTCGCAGCCGCATAATGCCAGTAGTCAGGGTCCTCGCCACGGAAGGCTGCACGACTCGCCATATTAATGATGATCCCGCCCCCAACTTGTTTTGTGTAGGTTGCGATTGCTTCTCTCGCAAGGATTGCTGGAGCTTTTAGGTTCACCGCGAGCGACACGTCCCATACCCGAAGCCAATCATCCAGTGTTGCATTCAGCGGAGCCGGAGGATAAATACCAGCATTGTTGACAAGAACGTCAATGCTTCCATGAACCTGCAACGCTCGTGTCCATAAGTTGGCAACTTCCATAGGATTTCGTAGGTCAGCAGGGAGCGGATGTGCAGCCTCACCAAGCTCTTGTGCTAGAAAAGTAATTCCTTCACTGTTTACATCATGAATCAAAGCCTTGCCACCACCAGCAGCCACTCCACGAGCAATGGCAGAGCCGATACCACCAGCAGCACCTGTGATAAGAACAATGCG
Organism: uncultured Ktedonobacteraceae bacterium; assembly: GCA_964250765.1. Lineage (GTDB taxonomy): Bacteria > Chloroflexota > Ktedonobacteria > Ktedonobacterales > Ktedonobacteraceae > JBBQVS01. Next base: position 10,757 of record CAXUHF010000152.1, read on the forward strand.
GTTATCAAGACGTATCATATGTGAGACCTCCGAAGCAATAAAGATGTGAAGCCAATATTAACATGGCCTTATGAACAAGGCTCTCTGTTCCTCATAAAAGGTATTATTCTGACTGTGAATCACCGAGTGTGGTTCTCGAACGATAGCTACGATTGTTGTATGATGATCTTAATGCCCTCGCGAGAACGTATAGTTTCTAGTGCACGCTCATACTCTTCAAGAGCATACGTATGTGTAACCATCTCGTTGACCTTCACCTTATGACTTTCGAGATAAGATAATGCTCTATCAAAGCAATGCGTCTGTGCAAAGGAGCCAACAATGGTCAGTTGCTTCTGGAAAATCTCATAGGGACTCCAATTGAGACGTGCATCCGATGGATACACGCCATAGACAACGACGTGTCCTCCGGGACTTACATACTCCAGAGCTTCATTACATAGTTGGGGCGAACCAGTTGCTTCAATCACATAATCGAAGCCTCGCCGATGCTTTTGCAGCAGACGGTCATGATGAGATTGTGAATTCTTGCGGTCGATTGGCACTACCTCGTCAGCTGCCAAGCGTGAGACGAGATCAAGTTTGGGACCCGCAGGTGCGGCAACCGTAAGATGGGCGGCTCCATTCAATTTCAGCAACTGAGCTAGAATGATGCCTGTAGGTCCAGCACCAAAGAGCAAGACCGAACTGCCGGGTTTGAGAGCAATGAGGTCCATTCCATGAACGGCACATGCTGTTGGCTCAACGAGAGCTGCCTCTTGCCACGTCAGATGTTCAAGCGCGAAGACCTTCTCGGCCTTTATCGCAATATATTCTGCCTGCCCACCTGAAATATTGACACCATGCGAGAGAAAGTTTTCACAGAACAAGGGCTGGTCACGTCGGCAGTAGAAGCAGTGCCCACACAATTCAGTGTTATCAGCAACTACTCTCTCTCCTACCTGCACGCTCTTGACAGCAGTGCCAACGCTAATGACCTCTCCGGCAAATTCATGACCCGGAATGAGCGGAAATGCGGCGAGAAATTCCCCTTCGTGGATGTGTAAATCGGTCCCACAAATACCACAGGAGCGTACACGAATGAGCACTTCATCAGCCGCTATCTCTGGCATTGACACCTCTCGATGGTGTACTTGTCGAGGTGCATCGTAAACAATTGCTTTCATTTGACCTCTCCAAACTGTTCAAGATCATAGTTAACCTGAGTTTATGAGGGCGGTAGTTTACTAGACAAGGTGTAATTGATACAACAGCTGTGTAACTAAAAGAACCACGTATGGTGGCTCGGAAGTTTACACCGCTCTCCTACACATTGTATTCACGGCTGAGTATGATGTGTAGGAGAGCGTTGGATAGAAGTTAGCGTTTAATGCTCGAATACACTATGCCGTTTCAATGCTTCCTACACGCTCCTGGGCAGCCACACGAGT
>CAXUHF010000153.1:0-5069 GCA_964250765.1 uncultured Ktedonobacteraceae bacterium
TGGCACCTTTTATACCGTCCCTTTTGGCTTGTCTTTTCCATCTTTGGACGCTATAAATCGGTCCCTACAGGTATCGGTTCTAAACTGAAACGTGAGAATGTTATGCCGACGTGGGAAAGCTCAGCTTATATAGCTGTAGGAATAATTGGTTTGCTGTGGCTTCTGTTGCCATTTGTAAGTAAAACGCTCAAACGGTGGTATTATACACTCCCACATATGCCAATTTGGGATAGTATAACAGCCTTACTTTTTGTAGCTATAGGCGCTATCTGTACAATACGGTTGTTCGAGGTGTTCAAGACGCAACAATTTAACCTCGATCCAAGTTTAGACCCCCGTTTTCTGGGCCTGTTGCTACTGTTACTTGCGTTCCTATTCTTCAGCAGGGCTGCAAGCAGAAGACGAGCAGAATAAGGAAATGTCGTGCTCTTTTCTAACGTGGTATACTGCTAGACAGAGATTATAGATTTGTTCTTCAGGAGATATTCAATGGAAGATAGAACCTCTCTACCCAGCGTACCTACGTCAAAGACGACGGGACAGGTACAAGATGCAGCCAATACAACGGGTACAAAATCTGAGGCCGAAGCACCAAAAGAGCATGGCGGCGAGTCACTAGAAGATGCAGTGAAGGCGGCGGACCGTGTTGGTGGAGCAGCAGCTACACCAGAAGCGAAGGCTCACGAGCAAAGAAAAGCCTATGGCACCGCGAAAACGGAGAACTTGCGCGACTCTGGTGCGTGGAGAATTCTCCTCCCAACCTTTGTTGTATTATGTTGTTTATTAATCTTAGCTATTCCGCTTATTATTCTTGGTCCGTTGCTGTATAATTCGCTCGATCCAAAGGCCGCATCGAACACGATTGCGCATGTGCCTCTTGTATGGGTGTGGATTGTGATGACGGTTATCGAGGTCGGGCTTGCAGCTGTAATTGGCTATGGATTGCTCAGAATTTTCACGACACAAGCCGGAAACTACCGTAAATAAATATTCTACATAACAGAACAGGCTTGCCACATGGCAAGCCTGTTCTGTTATGTAGAATATGACACACCCTCTAATTTTAGAAGCCATGATTTTGTGGGAAGCCCACCACCGTAACCTGTGAGTGTTCCATTACTACCTATCACGCGATGACAGGGAACGATGATAGCAATTGGGTTAGCTCCGTTCGCGGCTCCCACTGCTCTTGGAGCGTTAGGTCGTCCAATTGTGAGGGCAAGTTCGCCATAACTACGCGTCTCTCCATAGGGAATGTTACAGAGTTCACGCCACACGCTTACTTGAAATAATGTTCCTTGAAGATCAAGTGGAGTCGAGAACACGACATTCTCACCCGCGAAATAGCGGTTTAGCTCATCTTTAGCTTGTTGTAGTACGGGATGATCTGCATGTATTGCTTGCTTGTTCGACCCATGTTTTTTTGCCCACATTAGCCCCTTCTCAAGCGAAGTACCTGGCGTTCCCATCCAACAAAGACCAGCATCCGATGCCAATAATACACATTCGCCCATTGGACTAGCGACACTATCCCACATAAGTATGTTTGTATGTTGCAGTTGCGCAACCATCGCTCTCCCCCTCCTTCTTGTACATATATTCTAGTTTTCGTAGTGTAACATGGAGCGCAAAACATAGCAAGATTGACTATAGAAAATATAGAGAATATAGTACCTATTGCTGAAAAAAATGCTTGACATTTAAGAAGACTCTGAGTACACTCTGTACATACGAGCAGTGGTAGGGACCGATTTATCGCGTCCTCATACGATATCAATCGTCAACAAGGACACGATAAATCGGTCCCTACGAAAAGCTACGAGCATGTAGATAGTTGTACAGGTACGAAAAGGGGGTGAGTTTTATGAAACAAAGTAGTGTAATCAAGTTAGGCTATGTGCGGAGTTACGCAGAATATGGAACTCACTCCTCAAACACATTAGAAGTGTAGTCGAGAAAGACGCTATGCTAGTTACTACTATAGTTCAGAAAGTTCCATATTTTTTGTTAAGTTCGAGTAGACCCGTTCACCTCCAACCCTCCCCACAAAGCACAACGCTCCCACATTCTACACATACGCTAATTTTTTTTGTAGAGAAGAAGGTTGCATGAAACGCCCTGTTATGTTGTCTCCTATAAGCATATCATCATGCATCGGGAGTTCCTGTACTCTTTTTAGAGTACGAGAAAGGCATTAGTTCTTGCTTAAACCACACCTTCTGTATGGGCAGGAGCAGAGTATCACCACACTCAAAGGAGAGGAGGTGAAAGCATGAGAGGCAAGCTACGCGACAAACGCGCAACGAAACGCGATGTATTAAAGCGTGAGATTGTAGACCGCAAACGTCCCGCGAAGCACAATACACGTTTAGCTCCTTGGCTCAATCAAGAAATTGATGAGCAAGAGGACGAGTTGCTAGAGGAAGATACCGAAGAAGAAACAGTAATTACTATTCTTCCTCAGCCCCAACCCCAAAAAAAGTAAGTCATATTCAAAAGCGAGATGGTGCATGCTGGCGTTGCCAGCATGCACCATCTCGCTTTTGAATGAAAAGACAGTTTAGGGAATATCAATGCCTGGGAAGAGGCGACGTGCTATGACAAGGCGCTGAATTTGCGCTGTCCCCTCGAAGATATCGAAAATCTTCGCGTCACGGAACCATTTATTCAGAAACTGCTTAATTTCCGAGTTTTCACCTGGAGCGGATATGCGTACTCCTGCTGCTGTGATTTTCATGACGAGTGCGCCTGCGTAGGCTTTACACATTGACGCTTCTTTCGAGTTAGGAATACGTTTATCAGCCATCCACGAGGCGCGCCAGACAAGGAGACGTGCCATCTGGAGTTCTTGCCCAAGTTCCTCTAACTCCTCCTCAATCTCACGACGTTTGTGAATAGGGAAGCCTTTCGGTAACTCCTCTTTAACCCACTGCTGAGTGGTCTCATAGGCCGCACGTGCGAGGCCAAGCGCGAGAGAGCCGACCATTGGACGTGTCGCATCAAGCGTCCCCATTGCTGCTTTGAAACCTGCTCTTTTGCTCTTTTCACGGCCTGCAAGCAGATTTTCTTGTGGAACACGCACATTCTCGTAGATGAGTTCGGCGGTCTGTGAGGAACGCAAGCCCATTTTCTCTTCGATACGCCCAACGGTGAAGCCGGGTGTACCCTTGGCAACCACAAAAGGACGAATGCCCTCACGCCCAAGATTTTTGTCAATCGTGGCAAAGGTGATGACGAGATCAGCACGTGCCCCATTAGTGATGTAGTGCTTATAACCGTTCAATACCCACTCATCACCGTCGAGTACGGCGGTAGTAGAGATACCTGACACATCGGAGCCAATAGCGGGTTCGGTCAGAGCGAGTGCGCCCCAGTGCAGTTTTCCATCCATGTAGGGACCAAGAAACTTTGCTTGTTGCTCTGATGTCCCTTGTGAAAGAATAGGCGGTGCCGCGAGACCAGGACCAGGAATAGCGGTAGAGAGACCTGCATCACCCCAGGCCATCTCTTCCTGTGAGAGAACCGAAAGCACGTTTTCTTGCTTCTCTTCGCCTGGATTTTGCATACGTGCCTGCCCTGATGAGCCAGCCCAAAAGCGCTGCTGCATGTTCAAAAAGAAGTGTTCTGGTATTTTTTCGCTGCGATCACATTCAAGCGAGATTGGACGCATCTCCTCAACCGCGATCTGATGGGCATAATCTCGAAACGCCTCTTGTGATTTGCTGAGTGTAAAGTTTAGCATGCTGTGTCTACTCCATTGCTGCTGCGTTGCGTGTCCACATTTCAACAGGGTGATCTTGCAAGTAGCCTGCGCCACCGAGTACCTGAATAGCGTCAATTGTCGCTGATTTCGCGATCTTGAGAGCTTGCTTTTGGGCAGCTTCACTATCACGAACCAGCGTTGCTATTTCAGCATTGCGATCCCAATCGATGGCTGCCTGCCAGACGAGCAAACGTGCGGCATCAAGCTTCATCGCTATTTCCGCTATCACGAAAGCGATTCCTTGATAGGAAGCAATGGGACGACCAAAGGCAGTACGCCCTGCCGCATAGTCCCGTGCATATTCGAGAGATGCACGTGCCATACCACAAGCGACACCAGCGCGTAGAATTTCGTACAGGGCACCAGCACGTTTTACACCATCATTTCCTGGCTCACCCAACAGGCAAGACGCAGGTACAACAACGTTCTCAAAGCTATACGAGGCACTTGAAGCTGCGATCAAACCAAGTTTTTGTACGTCATCGTTAATATGCAACCCATTAGGGTGCTCTGGTAAGATAAACGCGCAGAGACCATCGAGGCCACTTGTGCCTTCTACGCGAAAAAGCGCGATGCGTAGCCTAGCTTGCCCACCGTGAATTATATCGCGCTTGGTTCCGTTGAGGACATAGTTGTCGCCATCTTTACGGGCTGTTGCGGTGATATCAGCAAGTGCATAGCCACCAGTACGCTCTACAAAGGCGAAGCTTCCACGAAGCGCATGTCCAGTTTCTCCATTTGAGAAGGCTGTCAGCCACGTTCGTTGTTGACTCTCGCTCCCGGCTAAAGCAATAGTCACAGGGGCAATCAGTGAACCGAGGACGTTCATTGCAAGAGCACTATCACCAAAGCTAAGTTCCTCAGCAATCAGCGCATAGGTTACTGCTTCAATGTCTCCTTGACCACCGTAGTCTTCAGAGAACGGCGTGGTTAAGCCAGTCTGACCAAGAACTTGGGCTAGTGCGGACGAAATATCTCCATCTTTTTCAGAGCGGCGTGCCTCCTGGCGAAACTGCTCGACAGCGACACTTTGAGCTAGTTGACGTATCTCCTCTTGCTCTTCCGTTGGAGAGAATGTGAGCATGAAACGACATCCTTTCGCTACTCGATACTATGAGAAAATTTGTTATTCGACGACGAAACAAACTTTTGAATGGCAATAGGAGGACGATGTTTCTCTATACAGAGTATTGTACGTGATGAGTAGAGTTTTTGCTAGTTGTAACTTATCAAAACAGGGAGACCGGGGCGGGGGGGGGCAACCCCACGGGGGGTTTTAAAAGTATTTGGGGGCGGCCGGGGGGGG
>CAXUHF010000153.1:5079-7886 GCA_964250765.1 uncultured Ktedonobacteraceae bacterium
CTCCCCTACACGCAGGGTTTATAAAAATGTAGGGGAGACCCTCGCGGTCTCCCTGTTCAACGCAACCGAAATCGCGTTTTCCGTGTTCTATAGTCAGAATAACGAGACGGGAGACTAGCCTAAAAGTGATGAGTTCAGATGATGGCAAGCTAGCAGCATTGTTGGCAACGAATATAGATCGCCATTTCAAGCAACTCATGCTGACATATCAGCATAGACTGTATAGCTTTGTGCTACGTCAAACGGGGAGTATACAAGAGGCAGAAGATATTACGCAAGAGGCGTTCATACGCTCTTATTACGCGCTCAAAGACTACCCTACACAGAAGGTACACGAACTGAAACTACAAGCATGGCTGTTCAAGATCGCACTCAATATTTTTTATAATCATCAACGCGCAAGCTCCCCACAGCATACATCGCTTGATATATTGGAAAATAGCATGCTTGTGGAGCGAGAAGATGAGGCCGATGAGCCAGATGAGGTTGTATGGCATAACGAACAGCGACAAGAGGTTGAAAAACTCGTCGCGTCGCTACCAGAGCACTACCGAGTAGTTATCAATCTGTATTATTTTGAAGAATTGAGCTATCTGGAGATCGCAGAACTGCTTAATCAACCATTGGGCACGATAAAGGCCAAGATGCATCGTGGAATTGCCTTATTGCGTAAAATGCTACCGAATAAAGATCAGGTGAGATAATGAAACAACCTCCAGAACAATTTGAGTCAAACGAGCAAAGGCTCCATCAAGCACCAAAGACGCTTATACCCAACGTACTGGCACAGCTAGGATTAGAGGGAAAACGCAAAAATGTAGACGGTTCTTTAGCATCCGTCATGAAAAGTTTACAGGCGGAGAATTGGCACACACGCCTTGCTGCGCTAGAGGTACTGAATCATCAAGGTAGATCCGTACCTATTGAGCCATTATTACTCGCATTGCACGACGAGGATGCTTCCGTACGAGCGAGCGCAGTGCGCTTATTAGGCCAAAGAGATGATAGTGTTGCGATGACAGGGTTGGAAGAAGCATTGCGCGATTCCGATTGGCATGTACGGGAAACGGCGGTATTTGCTCTAGGCCAACATGCCTCTCCCCCCATTCATCTACTTGTGCTCGCACAAAATGATGAGGACAACGCTGTACAAAAGGCTGCCACAAGCATATTGCGAGACATACAAACAGAAAGTTATATAGTACGATCACTCTCTCCCGACGAAGTGCTCCAAACACCGTTCAATACACGCTTCTCCAAAGTCTATGACTATACGAATGGTTTATTGCGGCACATACAAGGCTTAGAAGACAGAACCGTGCCAAGCCGATATGCTCAAACTAATAGGAATTTTACTGCGTCAGAGGAAGGAGATGGCAAAGGGAAACAGCGTCCAATTATACGTGCGTTGGAAGTAGTTGTCGCGGTTATCGTCGTGCTAGGTCTCGTAGGGTCATGGTTTACATTAACACAGAGCGTACATACTTCCACACAAGGTCATACAGGTACAACTATCAGCAACAAGGGAACACTTTTGTATCACCAAGATGAAATGACTCCTGCGGTGTACTGGACCAGCAACAGCAAGTACGTTTACATTCACGATAAGCAAGACACGGTACTACATTTTATCAATGTTGCGACAAAGCACGTCACAACCATCGCAAATCCAGATATGGTAGCACAGGCGACGACTGGAAAATTGGCAATGCTGACTCCTGATGGATTATCTGTGTGTACGGTGGATAACACTGGTTCCACGCTTCATGTACAGGTACAATCGGTTCTCACGAGCAAGATAGTATTTGACGCTTCCTATCCTAAAATCACAAGTACCAGTACAGGGATTATCTCGCAGTGGTCGCATGATGGTACACGTATCGCGTTGAGTAGCGATAACGGTATCATCACGATTGCAAATGTGACCTCAACACAGCCACTTGTCGTGCTCAAGGGCATTCATACGCCCACAAAGACGCTTGAGTGGTCGCAAGATGACCGTCAATTGCTCACGACAACGGCAGATGGGGTCATGCAAGCATGGAGCACGACAACAGGACAACGTTTATTTGTCGTGACGGTCCGCTCTGATACAGTCGGTCCGTATCTACAAGCATTTTCGCCTGATAGAAAGCATATAGCGATTGTTCCTAATGAGCAGTCGATCCAAATTCTTGATGCAGCAACTGGCAAAGTGATGTTGACGTATTCCGATGCTATGAGTTCGCAGAGTGCTTACTATCAATGGATTGATAGCACACATATCCTTTCTAACAATGAGGTTGGAACATTAAACACGCAGCATATGCAGGTATGGGATGTTATTACAGGTCGTGTCACGCTTGATATTCCACTACCCTCTACTGGCGCGTCTACTAATTACGCTAACAGTAAATATGTTGTGACACCTGCACTTAATGCGCTTGCATTCCAAGTATGGGATGCGGTAACGGGCCGCAGGGTTGCTACTCATGTTTCGTCGTCTATCTACGTGTCTTTTGGCTCATCACCAGACGAAAAATACTTTACGACCACAACAGGTGGTAGTGACAATAAGATAGACATGTGGAGTGCGACCACAGGCAAAACTGTTGCTACTTATTATGGAAGTGACAATAGCGTTGTCTCAGCTCAATGGTCGCCTGATGGAAAATATCTGCTTTCATTAAGCACAAACGGCAGAACGAATCCAGTAGGAGCAACTTTGGATTTATGGCAGATACCTAGCTAGCAATATCCCTTCAGAAACACAGGGAGACCGCAAGGGTCTCCCCTACACGTAGGTTACGCAATATGTAGGGGAGACC
>CAXUHF010000153.1:7896-12044 GCA_964250765.1 uncultured Ktedonobacteraceae bacterium
AACCCTGTCACCCCCCTGGGTTCCCCCATACTCTTTGTTCACTAAATATGTAGGGGAGACCCTTGCGGTCTCCCTGCGCTTCGACTGCTAGTTTTCTCCAAGAACATTGACACCTCCAAACCTGTAACCTATACTTGAGTCAGACAGGCATTATTCGGCGTAAACAGCATTTCCAAAGATGCGGTGCAAGCAGGAGGTTTGTACAATGGTTCAACGTTCGGATGCAATTGAACAAATGCGTGCTGTCACTATCTCACGTGAGTACGGGAGCGGTGGTGGCGAGGTTGCGCGGCGGTTGGCGCAACAGCTTGGCTGGCGATTGGTTGACCACGAAATTGTTGTACGGGTCGCGCAAACGCTCGGAGTGAGCGAGTCGGAAGCGGCGGCACGTGACGAACACATTGAGGGATTTGTATCGCGGCTTTTACGCAGTATGCAACGTGTCGATCCTAATTTGATGAGCGGTGCGCCCGTGCTACCGGTTTCGGCAGAGACGGAACAGAAAGAGTATCAAGAAGCACTCGCTGACGTGGTAAAAGCAGCAATTACTGATGGTCATACTGTAATTGTTGGGCGTGGTTCGCAGGCACTGCTTGCTCAACAACGCGATGTGTTGCATGTACGCGTGATTGCTCCGTTATCCGTCCGCGTCGCGTATGTGATGCAACGCGAGGAGCTAAGCCAGGAAGAGGCAAGAGAGCGCATTCAGCTAAAAGACCGTGATCGTATGCGCTATCTTCAATCGGCTCACAATTTGCAATCGGATGATCCACACCTGTATGATCTCGTAGTCAATAGTGCCATTCTTGACCTCGATAGTATCTCCTCGCTCATCATCACCGCTTTAGAGGACAAAGCAAAACGTCTTTCGGTACCAACAGAGCAACTTGGACCGGGTGCAGGTCTAGCGCGTTATCCTGGACATCCAGGGGATTTGCGTCCACCTGTTTCGCGGTAAACAACGCTTATTGTGACCTTCATCATTGTTTCTGTATCGAACAAGAGTATAATGGAGATCACAGTAAGCGAGAAGAGGTACATGTTCATGCGTTTCTGTTTCATTATTGAAGAGCGATATCGCAATCAGCCCATGCCAATAGTTATTGCGGACCAACTGCGACAATGGGGACATGATGTCGATTTATTAGAGCCACAGGCAACCGTCACCTATTTATCCGAGTTACAACAGCAAAGATATGATGCCTATGTGTTAAAAACATTAACCGACGGTCCAGGCATCAGCATTTTAGAGGCGGCAGAGGCTGTGGGTATACCAACTATTAATAACTCACGCGCAATTCGTTTAGTTCGAGACAAAGCTGTTGCCGCTGCTTTTGCTCACGAACACGGGTTGCCTGTACCGCAGACCTTTTTTGTTGCCTCACCAAAGTTGCTCTCACAGGTACCCGCCGAGGCGTATCCTCTTGTCGTCAAGCCAAGCAATGGCAGTTATTGTCGTGATATTTATCGACTCAATAGTCCTGCTGATCTGGCAACTACAGAGATTGCCATGAGCAACGAGTATTTCTTGTTGGCCCAACACTACGAGGAGAACACAGGCTTCGATATTAAGCTTTATGTGACGGGACAAGAGGTACGCGCAGTCATAAAAAAATCTCCACTGCACTCAACAGTAAAAGAGGGTCGTATCCCCGTCACACCCGCACTCAAGAAACTTGCGTTGCGCGTCGGCAAAGTCTTTGGGCTAGATATTTTTGGGTTAGATGTCGTCGAAACGCCTCGCGGACTCATGCTATTGGACATCAACGACTTCCCTAGCTTCGGTGGTATTCCGCGCGCAGTTGCAACGGTCTCCGAATACGTGTTGCATGCAGCTAAACGCGCTGAAAGGGAACGCGACGAGAAGGTAGAGCGGCGTCAACGATATCTCGCGGCAAAAGAAAACGTAAAATAACAAGGGGATATCTTATGAATATTTGCCTGATTATGGATAACCCGGAAACAACACGTCATCCCGTTATTGCGGTAGCGTTACAGCAGTTACGTGAGACACATACAGTTCGGATGCTTGATGTGCGCACACTCACTACAGATGAAGCTCTCGCACAAGAGAAGAGACAGACGCAAGCAGACCTCTACCTGCTAAAATCGCACGCACCACAAGCGTTGGATGTCGCTCATGTGCTTGAACAGCAGGGAGCAGTTGTGGTCAATAGTTGGGCTTCATCGTTGGCATGTCAAGACCGTGTAGTCATGACACAGCGTATGCTTCAGGCTCATCTTCCGTGGCCTCAAACGCAAAGTTTTGACACATTAGAAGATTTATTGAGCCAATCAGATGTACTTGCAGGATTGGTCTATCCGTTCATTCTCAAAAGTCGCTATAGTCATCGCGGGGACCTCGTAGAGAAAGTACAAAGCGAGAAGCAATTACGAGAACTCGCCACTGAGTGGAGTCAGGAGCCAGTCATTCTGCAAGCGTTGGTCGCTAGTGATGGGTGGGATATCAAAGTATGGGTCATCGATAAGCATGTCTATGCCGCACGTCGTCGCACACCGTTAGAAGCAAATGCATCGAAAAAAGACTTTCCGCTTGCCACAAGTGAGATGCCAGAGCAGTTATTGCATGTCATCCAGGAGATTGGACGCGTTTTTCACCTGCATCTCTATGGAGTCGATCTCCTTATAACAGAGCAAGGACCAATGGTAGTAGATATTAATTCGTTTCCTGGTTTTCGTGGCGTGCCTGATGCTGACCGTGCGTTGGTAACGCTGGTAGAACGCTTGCTTCAAACAAAACACGTGTAGGGACCGATTTATCACGTCCTTGTCGGCGATTGAAAAGGCTAAAAGGACGTGATAAATCGGTTCCTACAACAGACGTATCTTTGTTAACGTGTTCATCTGCATTATCATATCCGTGTTATCACTTGTGATTGATAGAAGCAGATTTAGCGATGGATAGAAGATATATACTAAGAAGAGAGGGGAACGATACAGAGAAGTATCGCCAGAAGTTGGATGTAACCCTCTAATACATACTCTATACTTATTTATTCTATTTTTTGCTTCTATGCGGAGGAAGAAGGGGTGCGTTAGGTCATGAAAATAGCAATTACAGGTGGAGCAGGATTTATTGGAAGCCATATTGTCAAGGCATATCTTGACGCGGGTCACGATGTTATCGTTATAGACAACCTTTCTCACGGAGCGCGAACTGCTGTCGATGCACGTGCTCGCTTTTATAAGTTGGATATTCGAGATGAGAAGTTGCGTACGGTGTTTCAGCAAGAGCGACCCGATATTATCAGTCATCATGCATCACAATTTTATACTATGAATACTCCTATAAACGAGCAGTCACTGGCAGATGCCGATGTGCATGTGCGCGGGTTAATCAATGTACTAGAGAGTTGTCTGGCAGCGCAGGTGTCCAAATTTATATTCGCGTCTGGTGGCAATTCGTTATATGGACGTGTAGATACAGAGCAATTGCCGTTAACAGAGGCAACACCATTGTGCCCACAACGTCCACACGACATCAGTAAGGTCGCGGGCGAATGGTATGTACGCTATTATTCACAAACCTACAACCTACAGCACACTATTCTGCGCTACGCCGATGTCTATGGTGAGACCGACCTTGAATACGCACATCATCCGCTCAGCCAATTTGTACAAATGATCTCCGATGCACGTCGTCCAGTGTTGCGCGGCGCGTGTCATGTACTACGCGACCATATTTTTATTGATGATGTGGTACGAGCAAATCTGAGCGCGTTGACACGTGGTGACAATGAGACGGTACATATTAGTGCCGGTCATGGCTGTACGTTGTATCAACTCTATCGTGTCGCCGCTATTCTACTGGAGAGTGGAGTGGAGCCAGCATATCTTCCATCAGGTACCTTAGTAGAACCCACCTCGATTGTGCTAGATAACACACGTGCACAGCAAGTGCTAGGTTGGAGTCCAGAGGTCAACATGGTACAGGGTGTGCAGCGTGCGGTTGCTATGCTACAAAACGTGTTGCGCGAGCCAACATTCATAGAGGAAGAGCGTGAAACCGTTCTGCTTAGCCTAAAAAGATAAGATACTGATATAAAAAAGGTGCCAGGCATTAAAATGCCTGGCCCCTTTTTTATATCATTATAAAAACTCTATTTTTTTAGGCCAAAGACCACACG
>CAXUHF010000154.1:0-12029 GCA_964250765.1 uncultured Ktedonobacteraceae bacterium
GGAAGTGGGCGATTAGGGATTCGAACCCCAGACCTACTGCGTGTAAAGCAGCCGCTCTAACCAGCTGAGCTAATCGCCCTTGTTTGTATCTGTCTTACAGAAGAAAGGGCATCCTTGCGTTGTTTGTGCTTTGGATGCCTCTTCTTTGTAGATGTCCTCGACTGGACTCGAACCAGCACGCCTCTCGGCACAGGCCCTCAACCTGCCGCGTATACCATTCCGCCACGAGGACTTGTCATCGGAAATGACAATGGCAATATTACACCTTTCGTTGTGGTTTGTCAACTGTCTTTTTCCGTGCTGAACCGCTTCCCTGCGGGAACCTTAAAAGGAAAAGAGGGAATGTGTGTTATTGGCGGCTAGCCGCCAATAACACACATTCCCTCTTTTCCTTTTGAAGAAATAAGCTTCGCTTGACAAATGTCTATGTATCAGGTACATGAGAACATAAATACAGTCAGAGAGGAAAAGAGAATAACATGAGTAATCCACAATTACCATTCGATGTTGCAGAACGTGTTCAACGTATTGAAAACAACTTGTTGACAACGGAGACATTTCGTAACCTCACTACAAAACGCTTAACATTAACGGAGCGTATGGATGTCTCGAAGGTACCAGGAGTTAGTGTTGCCGTCATCAACGATTATCAGGTTGAATGGGCACGTGGCTATGGCTTGTTGGAAATGGGCAAGCCAGAGATTGTTAATGCTAACACCTTGTTTCAATGCGCGTCTATTAGCAAACCTGTTGCGGCGGTTGCTGCATTACGTCTCGTCGAGCAAGGTCTCCTTGACCTTGACGAAGATGTGAATGAGAAGTTGGCATCATGGCATGTGCCTCCAACTACCTATATGAGTAAACAAGGTAGGGAGAGTTGGCAACCACACATTACTGTTCGTCAACTTGTAAGTCATACTGCTGGCTTGACTGTACATGGCTTTCCAGGATATGCATACGATGAGCCACTCCCTTCCCTACTCAACATTTTGGATGGCGTGTATCCCGCCAACACGCCAGCTATTCGTGTAGATACGCTACCAGGATTACAGTTCCGCTATTCCGGTGGTGGCTACTGCGTTCTACGACAACTGCTCTGCGATGTGACTGGCAAACCATTTCCAGCTTTGATGCGCGAACTGGTGTTAGACTCCTTGGGAATGCATGAAAGTACCTATGAGCAACCTTTGCCTAGTGAGTTGACGCATAACGCTGCGTCCGCACATCGTACCGCCGGAAAACCTGTTCCAGGCAAATGGCATACCTATCCAGAGATGGCTCCTGATGGCCTCTGGTCAACCCCTTCTGACCTTGCTCGCTTTTGTATAGCCTTGCAGCTTGCTAAAGCTGGCAAGGAAAATGCACTACTATCCTCAACAATGATGCAGCAAGTGTTTACTTCACAAGCTCTAAAACAAGGGGTGAATGTTGTTGGACTAGGTGTCTTTTTGTATGGCGAAGGTGAAACTGCACGCTTTGGGCATACGGGTGGTAACGAAGGTATTAGATGTGAGTTCATTGCCTATCAAAATCGTGGTCAAGGAGCAGTTGTAATGACGAACTCCGATGAAGGGTGGCCCATCATACAGGACCTCCTGGCAACTATTGCTGAAGAATACTCATGGCCCGATTTCCGACCTGCTCAACCTACTCCTATTAACTTCTCTGCGTTTGCTCCCTATGTTGGTGAGTATGAAGTCAGGATAGGTGTACAGTTCACGGTAGTGCTGCATGGCGAGCAACTTTTTCTGCAATTTCTAGGCCAACCAGCTATCCAACTTTTCCCCCTATCTGAGACACGCTACTTCATGGAGGCGATAAACGTGGAAGTTGCTTTCGAGAAGGACAGTAACAACCATGTAACGAGACTGATCTTCAAGCAAAATGGACAAAGTATTTCTGCTAAGAAAAAAAGATAGGGAGGCAAGCACTTATGAATAGATTACAATGCTAAGAGGGTGTGATGAAATCAGACCCGTACAGAACGTTCGCGCGCCGATTAATAGTGCAAGAGCAACTAAGCTGCTTCCTGTATTGGTCTGATTTCATCACACTCTTTTCCTCACTACTAATGTTTAAGAAACTAAACTCTTATACGAGTCTGATTTCATCACACCCTTTTCCTCTATCCAACAAGCTCTTCTTATGATATATTTTTACGCATCTATTTTATTTAAACGTATTGGGGAAAGCAATGAAACAATACAATCCAGAAATACATCATCGACAGTCTATTCGGCTAAAGGACTATGATTATAGTCAAGTTGGAGCATATTTTGTTACTATCTGTACGTGGCGAGGTACTCAGGTGTTTGGAGAAGTCAAGAATAGCCAAATGACCTTAAATGGTCAAGGTGAGATTGCGTATGCTATGTGGCTGACACTACCTAGGCGTTTTCCTGGGGTTGAACTAGACCATTTTGTGGTAATGCCTAATCATGTTCATGGTATTGTTGTACGAACCGAACGTCTCACACCTGAAAAACAAGAGGCAACAAGTAAAACCTCAAAAGATGAAATGAATAAGATGCAGATATACAAAGCCTCGCCTTATCGTCGCCAAATGCTTTGTGAAATGGTACGAACATTTAAAGGTGTCACTAGTTATTATGTACGTCGTAGTGATGGAGGAACACGTGGCTTTGGTTGGCACCGTGACTATTTCGAGCATGTCATCCGTAGTGCTAAAGAATTAGACACGATGCGTGCATATATTGTCAACAATCCAGCTAGATGGCAAGAAGACAAACTGCATCCCTTATCTGGTTGGAAGTTGTGTTAAACTGTTTGTCTGTGTTCTCTACGACTAACGAACTTTGACGATCAAATACAGGAAGATCACCTTGTACGGGTCTGATTTCATCACACCCTTTTGGCATTCGCATATGTTGGGAAGTATTGAAACAGTTCTTTTAGTCTTCCAAGATAGTACAATGCCAAGAGGGTGTGATGAAATCAGACCCGTACAGGTTTTCTACGGTACTTATTATGGTTGCCACCCCTGCTTCCTGTATATCTCTAGCGTTTGCTGGTCGCCGGGGACGTAGCTGACCATTGAGTAGCTGTTGATACCTGTAAACACGGTTGTCGCGGTACGGAGCGTGAGACGACCAAGGACACTATGTTGCACTTGAAACACGAAGGAGGGAGCAGGCTTGCCACTTGCGTAGGCTACGGACGAGATACGGCGAAATTCTGGGAAGTCACGTAGATGCTTGAGAAGTGTTTTATATTCGGGAAGATGTGTTACCGTCTGTGTATTGTAATGAAAATCGCTCACGAGACGATGTGCGAGCTTTTCCCAACCGTGAAAGCGACGACGTAACTGTGGGTCAAAAACCTGTTCCAGCAGGTGTCGCTTTTCGTTGCGCACAATCTCTTCCTGTACCTCAAACAGCAGAATCGCGGCATTGTTCCATGAGTGCAAATACCAGAGCCTATCGAGCGAATGCGCTGGATATGAGGTGTTATGAACGAGCAAACCTGCCAGTTCGCCAAGGTCGAGTAGTGTACTATCAACCTGCTCATGGTCGATGAGCTTGCCTGTGAGGTTCGTATAGCTATCATACAGATAATCGCGTTCCTTGCCCTGTAATCCTAACGCCCTTGCGATGTTTTGTATCACGTGCTGTGATGGATTGACGCGTTGCCCGCTTTCCAAATGATAGATATAGGTACGCGAAAGCCGCGTAGCCTGTGCAAGCTGTCCCTGCGACAAGCCTCGTTGCTGCCGTAGCTGGGTCATCGTTTGTGCGAACTGAGTTGATTCCTCTGTTGTGTTCATTGATGCAACACCGCCCTCTGTAGGGGTCTAATTCACTACACCCTGTTGGCAATGTACACATGTTGGAAGGAATTGTAAAACGTTTACATAAGCTCCAACATGTAGATGTGCCGACAAGGGTGTAATGAATTAGACCCCTACCTGTATTCGTTATTTCCCTGTACGTTAGCTACCACCATCATTATGCATCAAAATTTGTTAGCTGGCAACATGGTTATCTTTTTTGTTTCCGCATATACTTAGGAGTAATGACCGTTTTTGCTCAGGGAGCGACAATGACTGTCGTTTCTGGATGTCTATGGAGACACCCCCTTCTGAGAGAGGAGCTATTGCGGAATGTCTGATTCATCTGTATTACATAACGCGCAAACCTCTAACGTTGCCGGAGTTGAAGCTGCGTTTCTGCGTGACCATCCGTGGGTCCGCCATTACGAGCAGGGTGTCTCACCTCATCTCGATGTTCCTGGTCGTCCTTTAACCTGGCTGCTTGATACAACTGCCAGTCGCCATCCCAGTCATACCGCAATACTCTATTACGGTACTCGGCTCACCTATGCACAACTTTCTGGTATGGCGAATCGCTTTGCTATTGCGTTACAACGCCTTGGCGTAAAAAAGGGAGATCGCGTTGCCATCGCGCTACCCAATATCCCCCATTATCCCATCGCGTTCTATGGCGCGTTGCGAGCAGGTGCCGTCGTTGTACCTACCAATCCTCTATATACTGAGCGTGAAATGCAGCATCAACTCGCGGATTCTGGTGCGCGTGTGCTGGTCATGCTCGATACCTTTTATCCTGTTGTACGGTCAATTCGTAAAGAGACTGCATTAGAGCATATCATTTTCACAAGTGCAAGCGATTTTCTGCCACCATTGTTACAAACGCTCTATCCACTGAGTCAACGCAGCACAAAGAATCCAGAGCCACGTTTGACTGACAAAGAGATGCAAAGCGACTCATCGTTACATTCTCTGCGCACGATGTTAGAAACGCGCACAAAAGGTGGGGTTGAACTCTTCCACCTACCTGTACCTGCTACAGGCGATGATCTAGCGGTTCTGCAATACACGGGTGGTACAACAGGACTTTCAAAAGGGGCTATGTTGACGCACCGCAACCTGCTCGCCAATGCAATGCAGACACGCTGGTGGACGCCAAAAGCGCAAGAAGCCCAGGAAATCTCGTTGTGTGTCGCGCCATTTTTCCATTCCTATGGCGCAACGGTAGGCATGAACCTGTCCATTTATGCAGCCGCGACGATGGTGCTTGTGCCGCGTTTCAAGGCAAGCGATGTAGTAAAAACCATTCGTCAGTATCACCCAACGCTCTTTCCCGGTATTCCTACAATGTACCTTGCGCTCCTACGTCAGGTAGGTAAACACACGGATTACCTCGGCTCAGTCAAATATTGTATTAGTGGTGCCGCACCCTTGCCTGCGAAGGTACAAACCGACTTTGAGCATGTGACAGGTGGCAAACTCGTTGAGGGCTATGGTCTAAGTGAGGCTGCACCTGTGACACATTGTAATCCTCTCACTGACGACAGACGCAATGGCAGCATTGGTTTGCCACTAGCGGATGTCGATTGTTGCATTCTTGACCCCGCATCTGGTAAGCAGATGCCAGTGGGCGAGATTGGTGAGATCGTGGTCAAGGGACCAAACATCATGCAAGGCTATTGGAACCGTCCAGAAGAGACGAAGGCTATCTTCACAGAAGATGGCTGGATGCGTACCGGAGACCTAGGTAGAGTGGACGAAGAGGGCTTTTTCTACGTAGCCGAACGCAAGAAAGACATGATTATCGCCAGTGGTTTTAATGTCTATCCACGTGAAGTCGAAGAGGTTTTATTCGAGCATCCCGCCGTTTCAGAAGCGGCGGTAGTCGGTGTACCAGACGAGTATCGTGGCGAAACCGTCGTGGCCTTCGTCGTGCTGAAAGCGAAAATAACGCCATCAGAGGAGTTGAGGCGTGATATACTGGCATATTGCAAGCAAAATCTGACTGCGTATAAAGTTCCCAAGATACTAGAATTTCGTGAAAGCCTACCCAAATCGTTGATTGGTAAAGTGTTACGTAGAGAGTTACGTGTAGAGAAAAAGTAAATCGTGATTGCATGGAATAGCACCCGAAGGGTGCTATTCCATGCAATCACGATGATAAAGGAGAATAGCAACAGCATGGCAACCATTATCAATAAACCGACAGAGACGGGAACAGCGTTTCTGACGACACCAATTGCGGAGAGCGCGGACAAGATATTTACGCTGGAGCAGCGTGATGACGAGCAGCGTTGGATCGAAGAGTCGAGCGCGACCTTTGTCGAGCGTGAAGTGCTACCAAAGGCCGAAGCCATCGACCATCAGGAGCCAGGTGTTATGCCAGGGCTGCTCAAGAAGGCTGGAGAACAGGGCCTCTTGATGATCGAGATTCCAGAGCAATATGGCGGTGCTGAACTTGGGCTACTCACAGCAGTATTAGTTGGCACAACGCAAAAGGATGCTTCATTCAGCGTCGCCTACGGTGCGCATACCTCGATTGGCTCGTTGCCTATCGTCTATTATGGCACTGAAGCTCAAAAAGAGCATTATCTGCCAAAGCTTGCTACTGGCGAGTGGATAGCGGCCTATGCGTTGACAGAGCCGGGTGTTGGTTCCGATGCGATGAACCTGAGTACGCGCGCCGAACTCTCGCCCGATGGCAAATACTACATTCTTAACGGCACAAAGCAGTGGATTTCCAACGCTGGCTTTGCTGATATCATGGTTGCCTTTGCACGTATCGGCGACAACAAACCATCAGCGTTTATTGTCGAGGCTGCGTGGGACGGTGTGTCTACAGGCAACGAAGAGCGCAAGATGGGTATTAAAGGCTCATCGACACGTCAAGTCTACTTTGAAGATGTCAAAGTACCTGTGGAAAACCTGCTTGGTGAAATTCACAAGGGCTACAAAATCGCCTTCAACATTCTCAACATTGGACGCTTGAAGCTTGGTGCTGGTACCGTTGGTGGTGCACGTTCAGCCCTCAATCTTGCTGCTGCATACACAACTGAGCGCAAATCCTTCGGCAAGCCTCTGCACAACTTCGGCATGATTAAGAAAAAGTTGGCTCGCATTGCCGCCGAAACCTACGCTGCCGAGAGCGAAGTCTTCCGCACTGCCGCGAACATCTCGCGTGTCCAACAGTCATCGGGTGACAACACCGAAGCCATGTTCAAAGCAGTCGAAGAATACGCTATCGAAGCCTCTATTGCTAAGGTGCATGGCAGCGAAACACTCGCGTATGCCGTTGACGAGGGCGTACAGATTTTCGGTGGTTATGGCTTCATGCAAGAGTATCCTATCGAGAAGGCGTACCGTGACGCACGTATTCAGCGTATCTTTGAGGGTACAAACGAAATCAATCGTCTGGTCGCGGCTGGTACATTGTTCCGTCGTGTGCTAAGCGGCAAGCTCGACTTAATGAATAAGTATCCAGAGATCGAGCAACGTGTCACATCGGGTCAGGCACCTGACCGTGCGGGTGAGACTGTTCCGGCAGAGTTGCGCGACGCTGTGAACGCGGTTGAGCGTTTCAAGGACGTAACTATCTATGCAGGTATGAAGATTGCGATGAAGTACATGAATGCCCTTGAGGGCGAGCAAGAATTTATCGACTACCTCGCCAACTTGTTGATTGATGTGTATGCCTCTGACAGCGCGCTAAGCCGTGCAATTCAAGCCGTGCATCGTGGCGACGAGAATAGCACGACGCATGTGAAACTTGCTCAGCTTGCCACATGGCTTGCCTTCTCACGTCTGCGCACCAACCTTGAGCAGATGATTATGACCTACACCGACACAGACAACGTGGAGCAAGAACTCGCTCGCGTCCGCACCTATGTTGGTGATTATCAGTTCAACGGTGTTACCGCGCAACGCGAACTCGCCGAAATCGTCGTAGAAAAGTTGGGATATCCTCTATAAAAGAGAGTGCCTGTACGGGTCTGATTTTATCACACCCTGTTGGTACACACAAATGCCGGAGGAAGTTGAAACGCTTCGTCTGATCCTCCAAGTTGGTGTGCTGGTGAAAGGGTGTGATGAAATCAGACCCGTACAGGCGTTTCCTACATCAAAAAAGATATCATAGTCACGCAAGGAAGCGAGGAACATCCTATGAGCCTCACCGTTTGTCCCGCTGCAATTGTAGCGGCACCTGTCGAGACGGTATGGGAACTCCTCGACAACCCTGCACGCTTCGACGATTGGGCTGATGGCAAGATACAGTGGATTACACCAGAAGGCCCCACGACACCAGAGCAACAATTTTGTGTAAAGAGTAGAGCACTAGGGCGTTCATGGTCTGCGCTCTTTACAGTGAAAGAAGTGAACCGAGACAGACACGTCCTGCAAATGGATGTTGTGTTACCTCTTGGCCTAGCACTACGTCAACGGCTCATATGTACCCCTATCGACGCTACATCGTGTCGTGTCCAATATGGCTGAGAGTTTGTTTTTCCCGCAGGTTGGTGGGGTCAGTTTCTTGAAACATTCGGTTCAAAATCGTTCGAGGCGAGTATAGAGGATTCGTTGCAGCGTCTCAAACGAGCTGCTGAACAGCGTTTCTTAGCATCATTAGCATCAAAGGAGATATCATAATCATGGCAGAAGCAGTAATTGTGAGTGCGGTCCGCACACCAATTGGACGAGCGAGCAAGGGCGTACTCAAGGATGTACGCGCCGATGATTTAGCGGCGGTTGCCGTGCGTGGTGCGTTAGCGCGTGTGCCACAACTCGACACATCATTAATTGAAGACCTTATCTTTGGGTGTGCCTTTCCAGAGGGCGAACAGGGTATGAACATCGCACGCTTAATTGTCGCGCTCTCAGGTCTACCAGAAACCGTTGCGGGTACCACCGTCAACCGCTTCTGCGCCTCGGCTCTGCAAGCATTTAATATGGCGGCGCAAAATATTATGCTGGACCTCGGCGATGCCTATATCGCGGGTGGCATCGAGAATATGTCGCGTGTGCCAACGGGCGGCTTCAATCCCTCGTTTAATCCACGCTTGGTGCATCCCGACAAGGATGGCAACGTCTCACCAGCCTCGCCCGAAGTTGAGGAGTATGGCTATTCCAGCTACCTTCCAATGGGTATCACCGCCGAAAATTTGGCGAAAGACCACAATATCAGCCGCGAAGATCAGGATGTGTTTGCACTGCATAGCCATCAACGTGCGGTTGCAGCAATCGACAACGGCACATTTGCGAAAGAAATTGTGCCTGTCATGCTGCCCAATGGTAAAGAGATGACGACGGACGAGGGTCCACGTCGTGACACCTCTCTCGAACGCTTATCAACACTTGAACCCGCATTTTTGAAGGGTGGTACGGTTACGGCTGGCAACTCAAGTCCCTTAAACGACGGTGCGGCGGCAATCGTCGTGATGTCGGCAGACAAGGCACGTGAGCTGGGCATTCAGCCATTGGCGCGTGTAATCACCATGTCGGTTGCGGGTGTGCGTCCTGATATCATGGGAATCGGTCCGGTGCCTGCGGTCAAGAAAGTGTTGCAACGCTCCAAGATGCAGTTGAGCGACATCGACCTAGTTGAGTTGAACGAGGCATTCGCGGCTCAGTCGCTTGCAGTTATTCGTGACCTCAACCTTGACCAGGACAAGGTAAACGTACATGGTGGCGCGATTGCATTGGGGCATCCACAGGGCTGTAGTGGCTCACGTATCGTCGTCACACTGCTTAATGCACTACAGACCTACAACAAGACAGTAGGTATGGCAACGCTCTGTGTCGGTGGTGGACAAGGTGTGGCAACAATCATTGAGAGGTTGGCCTAACTATGCCGTATGAAATTAAAAAAGTCGCCGTTCTCGGTGCTGGTGTGATGGGAGCGGCAATCGCTGCCCATCTCGCCAATATCGGTATTCCTTCCTTATTGCTTGATATTGTGCCACCTAACGCGACAAAAGACCGCAGCGTAGTTGCACGTACTGGCTTAGAAAAGGCACTCAAGGCCCGACCAGCCGCGTTTTATAGTAAACGCAACGCTGCCCTCGTCACCGTTGGCAATATCGAGGACAACCTGCAAGATATCGCCGATGTCGATTGGGTGATCGAGGCCGTGATCGAGCGACTCGATATCAAGCATGACCTGTACACAAAGCTCGAAACGGTTCTCAAGCCCAATACTATTATCACGTCGAACACATCGGGTTTGCCTGCCCATCTCTTAACGGAAGGACGGAGCGAGAACTTTCGTCGCAACTTCCTGATTACGCACTTTTTCAATCCAGTGCGCTACATGAAACTGCTAGAGATTGTGCCGGATGTTGATACCGATCCCGAATTGCTCACCTTCTTCCAACAGTTTGCTGTAGAGAAACTTGGTAAGGGTGTGGTGCTATGTAAGGATACGCCAAACTTCATCGCTAACCGCATTGGTGTTTATGGGATGCTATCAACCATCCGGCGTGCATTGAGCGAGGGCTATACGGTTGGTGAGGTCGATACAATCTTGGGACCACCAATGGGACGCCCCAAGTCGGCGGTGTTCCGCACCTCGGACCTCTCTGGCCTTGATACAACGGTACATGTTGCTGACAACCTGTATCAGAACGCACCGGACGATCCAGAGCGCGAGACGTTCCAAGTGCCCGAACTGATGCGCGATATGCTCAAACGCGGTATGTTGGGTGAAAAGAGCGGACAGGGTTTTTACAAGCGGATCAAGAATGCCGATGGTTCATCGTCCATTCTTGAACTCAACTTTCAGACGATGGAGTACGAAGCCCAGCAAAAGGTACGCTTTCCTTCACTTGGAGCGGCACGCAATATCAGTAACCCTGCTGAACGCATTCTAGCAATTCTGCAAGCTGATGATCGTGCAAGCGTTCTTGCACGCGAGACAACAGCCGATTCACTGATCTATGCTGCTAAACTGACGACACAAATAGCGGATAGCGTTGTCGCAGTCGATGAGGCCATGCGTTGGGGCTTCAACTTCGATATGGGCAGTTTCGAGACATGGGACCTGCTCCTGCAAAATCCAACCGCACTACAAAAAGTGTTCGAGGGGCGCAACATCGACGATATTGAACTTGTGCAACGTGTCAAGAGCAAGGGAGAAGGCACCTTCTATATAGGCAACAAAGGGCAACGGCAATACTTCGACTTCCATACGGATACCTACAAGCCTGTACCTGTGCCACAGGGTGCTATCGCGCTCCCTGCCGTTAAAGCTACAAAGAGCAATGTGGTTCTTGACAATGGTTCAGCGTCGTTGCTTGATCTTGGTGATGGTATTGGTTGTATCGAGTTTCACACGAAACTGAACTCGATTGACGAGGGCATCATCGAGATGTTGCGCTACGCTGTTGAAGAGGGTCAGAAGCAGTTTCGCGCCCTAGTCGTTGGCAATGAAGCAGATGATTTCTCGGCAGGTGCTAACCTTTTACTTGTGCTGATGGGGTCACGTCAAGGTGAGTGGAAGATGCTTGAAGGAGCTATAAATGGGCTACAACAGGCGCACCAGTTGCTCAAATATAGCCCAATTCCGGTTGTTGCTGCCCCGGCTGGGCGCGCACTCGGCGGTGGCTGTGAAATCATTATGCACTGCAACGCCGCACACGCTTATGCTGAGTCGTATATCGGCCTGGTAGAAACAGGCGTTGGGTTGGTGCCTGCAGGCGGTGGCTGTAAAGAATTGCTGTTACGACATGGTGCTGATCTAGCATCGCAATTAGCAAGAAAGACAGGTGGCCCATTCACGCCATCACGGAAAGCGTTTGAGACCATCGCCTTTGCAACCGTCTCGACCGGTGCAACCGAGGCACAAGAGTTACGTTTCTTGCGCAAAACCGATGCTATAACGGTCAATCGTGACGTGCTATTGCGTGACGCGAAGGCCGATGCTATTCAGCTTGCCGAGGCAAAGACTGCTGGCAAGTGGGAGCCAGCCAAGCCACAGACGCTGGTGTTGCCGGGATCAGGAGCGCGTTTAGTGCTAGAGCAACAGGTAGAGAGCCAGTTACTTATGGGCAGAGTCAGCGAGCATGATGTGGTGATTGCTAGCCATTTGGCTCGTGTGCTTACTGGTGGTGATACCTCACCCATTGCACCTGTAAGCGAGCAATTCGTCCTCGATCTCGAACGCGAGGCATTTCTGAGCTTGTGCGGAATGGAGAAGACGCAAGCGCGTATGGAATCCATTTTGATGGCAGGGAAACCGTTAAGAAATTAATGT
>CAXUHF010000155.1:0-11889 GCA_964250765.1 uncultured Ktedonobacteraceae bacterium
CCCTATCTGCCGGGGCGCCTGCCTTGTTTGGTTTTTGTTGGGTGCCCCCCCCCCGAAGCCGCATTCGGGGAATGATGAAGGCAGCGGGTGCCCTGGTTTCAGTGACACATGACGTTTGACGGACTACTAATGCGTTGTGGCGCAATCATACAACTGGTTCGCGCCACCTCGACCAAAGAAGCTGCCGATAGATGGAGTGCTGCTCGAAGAAGTTTGCCACTCACTCGTTGGTACTGTGGTACAGTGCTTTGACACATATGTTGTGACTGCACTTTGCTGACCACCAAAACCTGCGAATCCGTTTTGTGCAGCATTTCTGAACTGCGCAGGAATCTGATCAAGAACCTGTGGAGGCAACTGTTGCGATGTTCGAGGTGCGCTGAGCAAGAAGAAACGTACCGTTCCATTCGCAATTAAGGTCGAGAGCTGATTCGTCGTTAGAATTGGATCGCTCCCAGAGAAACCTCCCATTGCCATTACAGGCTTGTTTGTTGCAAGAATGATGCTGTCCGCCGACATCGAACTGGGAACGGCGACCAGAAATTTCGCGTTGCCCTGATTAGCCTCTAAGTAGCTTATCAACTTTGTATTCGTGTTGTTAGCTTCGTTTCGTCCACCAGCGTTACCGCCACCTAACCCCAAACCTTGTGTACTAAGCGGTCCTGCGGTTAGTTGATCTCCTTGTGTGCTATATAGAATAGGAATGCCAGCCCAAATGATGGGAGTAATCATCATTGCTAACACACCAATGGTGAGCGCGGGTATGAGTACACGTGTATTTGAAATTCTTTCCCGCAGACGTGGGGCGATTTTAGCAAGAACGAGCACAAGTACCGCAACGATACCTAGGATAGCGAGAATCGGGGTCAGTATCCTGCTCCATGCAGGATAGCTCGTGAGGACATAGATTTGTTCAGCGATGGTAACAGCTATGGCAATTGGCAATAGCCAGCCTTTCCAGCCGCCGCGACGATAATCCTGCCACATCGTCACTAGACCGATGCCAAACAATGCCGCAATAGCTGGAACCATTTCCGTCATATAGTACTGATGGACAAAACCTGCTACGCTAAAGAATATAGCTGTTGTGAGCAACCACGTACCCCATAGAATCATTGACTTCTGCTGTAGGTCACTCTGGAAGCGAGGACGACGTTGCCATGCAAGAGCAAGCAGGCCGAGCAGTGCCATCGGAAGTATCCAGACAATCTGTCCCGCGAGTGGTGCGGTAAAGAGACGCAATGGACCAGGATTTC
Organism: uncultured Ktedonobacteraceae bacterium; assembly: GCA_964250765.1. Taxonomy (GTDB): domain Bacteria; phylum Chloroflexota; class Ktedonobacteria; order Ktedonobacterales; family Ktedonobacteraceae; genus JBBQVS01. The sequence goes on from CAXUHF010000155.1 coordinate 1,257, forward strand.
CGATATCAAACAGGCCGCCTGCACCACCAAAGCCGCCGCGTTGTGCCTGTCCCGCAGTATTTCCTGAATTAGTAGTACCACCACCATTTCCTGGATTAGTAGTACCACCACCACTTCCTCGATTGGTAGTACTGCCATTTCCTGAATTAGTAGTACCTCCATTCGCACCTGTGTTGCCAGAACGCGTATTGGCTCCATTTGGTCGGAAACCTCCGCCACCAAATCGTCCAAGAAGGCGATCAATACCATTGTAGCCAAGGGCAAGGCTAATCTCCGAGTTATCCTGCGTTGAACCGACATACGGACGCTGTGAAGCAGGAGTGAGGTCTACTGCCACTGCCCAGGAGAACGAGATGACAATAAGAACTACCGTTGCCAGTGCGAGGTGTCCTATGCGTGTCCATAAACGTTTGGGTGCCGCGAGAAGATAAAGCAGTCCGAACGCAGGTACTACCAGATACGCCTCAAGCATCTTGACATTGAAACCAAGACCTACGAGGGCCGCCGCTAGCAATAGCCAGCGTAGCCGCCCAGTCTCAGCCGCACGCAATACCGCCCATGCTCCGAGTAGAAGTACCAGAGCCAACGTACTATCAATTGTCACATTGCGGTTAGTGATAATACTGATTGGGCTGAGTGCCAAGCCAAGAGCTGCAAGCAGACCAGCAATCGTTCCAAAATGCCTCTTTACGAGATGATACAGCAGGAGCACAGAGAGTACTCCAGCTAGTGCTTGTGGCAACAGCACACTAAAAGGCGTGAAACCAAAAATCTTGGAGCTGAACACCTGAAGCCAAAAGCCTACTGGCGGTTTGTCAATTGTCACAAAACCACCTGGATCATAGGAGGCAAAAAAGAAATTATGCCAGTTATCCATCATGCTTCTGACGGCAGGAGGATAGAATGAGCCAAAGCCGTTCTTGCCCAATTGAAAGAAGTTCATAAAGATAGAAACGAGCAAGATGCCCCCTAATGCTAATCGTTGCCATAAGGGAAAAGGTTGTGGGACCGTTCGTTCTGAAACTCGTTCAGGTTCGGTCTGAATAATTTTTTCCGTTGTATCTGCCACGTATATAGTCTCCTATTATTCTTGTTACTCAACAAGTATATGCATTTTACTATAGTATACCGCACAGTAGACGGCTCATAATTGCATCTGGCACTAGCATAACGAAAAGAAATCAAGAAGTTGCTGTAAAAAAGTAAAGTATTTGTAAGGGAGCCACGAGAAAGATACTTCATCACTTCTTACAGAACTCATACTTATTTTACACTTTCATGTCTTTTTCATGAGGTGTCTCCGTTAGGATAGAAGCAGAGGCATGAAAACTGCGTCTCTATAAAGATATAAAGAAAAAGCTTTGAGAAAAATATTTCGGAGGATGTCCCTAATGTTCGATGCAAAGGAACAACACAACCCAGCACTGCATACTACGACAGAGGAGTCGTTCATAGAAAACCAATTTGTCCAGGCACGTTATCGAGAGGAAGAACTTACGAGTTCGTATGGCAATCATACACTCGCTTTTTTTGGATTAGCACCAGAAAATCTACATTTCTTGACTCCCGATGGAAAGGGACTTGTGAACTATCGTTTGACGCGTAATGTTGCGGTTGTACTAGGTGATCCAGTATGTGCGCCAGAAGATATTGAGCACGTAATATTAAGTTTCTTAAATTTTTGCGTACGACATAAATGGCATGTGGCATTGTATCAGGTCTACCCACAGTACCTGGCGGTTTATCGTAAGCTCAAACTACGCGCATTTAAGATGGGCGAAGAAGCGATGCTCAACCCACAAACCTTTACACTGCAAGGTTCAGCACTAGCGAATGTACGAACGAGTTGCCGACGTGCTGAACGCGAGAGGATAACGATTCAATGGTATGAAGGTGTTCCTCCAACCGAAGTCTGCCAGCAGTTAGAGCAACTCAATAATATATGGCTTCAGGAAAGGGCTGGTGCTACCGAAACGGGTTTTAGTGTAGGCCGTTTTGATGAAATCGTTACATTCGCTGAACGCGCCGATACGATTGCTACGCGTTCTGGACATACGTCTTCTCTCTCGCAAGAAGCAATACCTCGCTTTTTGACCGCCGTTGCCTACACAAGTACAGGTACTGCTTGCTCCTTTATGACCTTCACACCTGTTTATAGCTCTTCAACAGACTCAGCACCGAGTGGAGAATGGGGTTGGACATTGGATATTATGAGGCGGACTTCAGAAACACCGCCAGGAGTAGTTGAGTTGCTGCTTGTACACGCCCTTGAACGCTTCCACTCTCAAGGTGCAACCGTTCTCAGCCTTGGTCTCGTTGCATGGTCAGATACACTGAACGAAATATTACCACTACAGCGCAAACTTGCCAGTTTTGTAACTGATCGCTTGCATTTGTTGGAGACGCATGATACGCTCTTCAAGTTCAAGCAAAAGTTTCATCCACGCTGGGAAAGCCGCTACATCGTCGCACGCTTATCGCTCTCTCTGCCACAGGTCGCGCTTGGAGTGCTCCGCGTGAGAAATTATTCGCATGGAGTACAGAAAGCTGTATAATAGGATTGAGAGGATAAGGTATTGGTTACATCTGAAACGGAAGACTCGCAAACACAAGACGAAGCTGTCGAGAAGTTACCAAAAGCTCCTATTCATAAAGCGCGAGGATGGAAGAGTACATTCATTCAGATTGTGCGCTATTGTCTGGTGGGTGGCCTCAACACTATTGTTGATATCGGAATACTCAACATTTTGCTGTGGCGTTTTTCCACCCATAACGTTCAATTTCTGACGATATACAACGCTATTGCTTATAGCGGTGGTGCGATAAGTAGTTTTTTCTTGAACAAGTACTGGACATTTGGTCGTACACACAAGCCAACGGCGAAGGAAGTGGTGCGCTTTGTTATTAGTCTTGTACTTGAAATTCTGTACAGTAGTGCTCTAGTATGGCTAGCAGGTCGAGCATTGCAACCATTTATTCCCAATCCCACTGTGTGGGGAAATGCATCAAAACTCGTCGCAGTCGTCGGCGGTGCTATACTTTCGTATCTCTTGATGCGCTTCTGGATATTTGCCAATAGAGCACATTCTTCACAGTAAATGGGACACAAATGAAATCTTTCATAGAAGATACGGACCCATTATTTCATCATATATGATGAAATAATGGGTCCGTATCTGTTGTATTATTTACTCTACAAAAAATAAATACTGTTTCAGATTGTACAATATACGTGAAATGAGAAATGTGACTCTGGACTTGCATTATGGAAAGGATATATCAGTTGGCTTCGACTACACGCGTCACGGTATGGAATGAATACCGACATGAACAGAACGATGCTCAAGTAGCAGAGATTTACCCGAACGGCATACACACCGTCATCGCTTCTGCACTCAACGATGTAGGGTTTCAGGTGCGTACTGCCACACTGGACGAACCCGAACATGGTCTCGCAGCACCTATTTTGGATGCAACCGATGTACTGGTTTGGTGGGGACATATGGCTCATGGAGAGGTAAGTGACGATGTGGTACAACGGGTACACGAACGCGTTCTGAATGGCATGGGCTTGATTGTTCTGCATTCAGGGCACTTCTCGAAAATATTCAAGAAGTTGATGGGCACAACATGCGATCTCAAATGGCGTGAAGGCAACGACCACGAGCGTTTGTGGATCGTCGCACCTGGGCATCCCATCACTGAAGGCTTAGGCGAGTACATTGAACTTGAGCACGAAGAGATGTATGGTGAACCCTTCGACGTGCCGCCACCTGAAACGCTCGTCTTTGTCAGTTGGTTTAGTGGTGGCGAGATATTTCGCAGTGGTGGATGTTATACGCGTGGACGTGGCAAGATTTTCTACTTCCGTCCAGGCCATGAAAGACATCCAACGTACTACCAATCTGATGTGCAACGTGTCATCGCTAATGCAGTCCGCTGGGCCGCGCCAACGCAAGGTGCAGCGCGAGCGTTCGGCAATAGACCTGCGCTTGAAAAATAATTTGTAGGGACCAGATTATGCTCTTTGACAAATTAATGCGGATACGCCGATTGTAGGGACCGATGTATCACGTCCTTCTAGGCAATCGACCGCCGACGAGGACGTGATACATCGGTCCTACAGGTATCCGTACCAATTTGTTAAACGGCATTATCGCGTCCGAGGCGCAATTCATTGCGCGAGATGCTTGTTTCACACGGCGATTATAGGCGATAAATTGCCCTCGGACGCGGTAACGTGATCCCAACGAACGGAGGGATGGCAACGAACAGTGAATAACTTGTAATAACTCACACATACGTGATACTGTTTAGATAAAGTCTTTAATGCAATGAAGCTGATATTTTCCTATGGAGGTATATATCTATGTCTGTGAGTACACGTCAGGGGGCACCACAATTTCCAACGGTGTCGGGCAGCATTCCAGGTTCAACGAACGAAGCGGTGGATGCGGCAATACAGGTGTTGCAGGAACACAAGCAAGCGTGGGTTGTGTTTACAGTTCGTGAACGTATCGCGCTAATCGACGAACTGATACAGGATTTTGCGGCTATTAGCCCGCGCTGGGTTGCGGCAGGTTTGCAAGCAAAGGGCGTACCAACCACAACTCCTGGCGAAGAATGGTTGGCAGGAACCTTTCCAGTTGTAAAAAATTTGCGTCAGTTGCGTCAGTCGCTCATCGATATCGAAACCGATGGGCATCCAAAGATTCCCGGAACGGTAAAAACACTTTCAAATGGACAGGTTGTCGCCCCTGTATTTCCCCTTACAACAAATGACCGCATCTTCTTTGGCGGCGTCACAGCAGAAATATGGATGGAGCCGGGCGTCACTGAGCAAGCGTTGCCTGACACACAGGCGGTGATGTATCGAGACACGACACATAAAGGCAAAGTCGCATTAGTGCTTGGCGCGGGCAATGTGGCAAGTATCGGACCAATGGATATCTTCTATAAGCTGTTTGTAGAAGATCAGGTTGTGATTATCAAGATGAATCCAGTGAATGCGTATCTTGGACCTCTCATGGAAGAGGCATTCCATGCGTTAACCGAAAAAGGATTTTTACGTATCACCTACGGCGGAGCAGCAGAGGGTGCTTATCTCTGTAACCATCCCGGTATTGATGAGATACATATTACAGGTTCCGATAAGACGTTTGACGCCATTGTCTTTGGTACAGGTAGCGAGGGTGCGACACGCAAAGCTCAGAATAATCCTGTTTTGACAAAGCGCATAACAGGCGAGTTGGGCAACGTGAGTCCTGTGATTGTTGTTCCTGGTCCGTGGAGCAAGAGCGATCTCGCCTATCAAGCCGAACATATTGTGTCGATGCTCACAAATAACGCTGGCTTCAATTGTAATGCGACTCGTGTTGTAATTGAACATGAGTCATGGGAGCAACGCAGTCAGTTGCTTCAGCAAACTAAGAATGTGCTCAAGAAAGTTCCGACTCGCGTCTCTTACTATCCCGGAGCACAAGACCGTCAAAAGATGTTTGTGTCGCAACACCCGGACGCCGAACAAATCGGTACAGCAAACGAACGCGAACTTCCCTGGACTCTGATTACCGACGTAGACGCACAGAATACTAATGATGTGTGTTTTACAACAGAAGCGTTCTGCGGTCTCTTTGCTGAAACAACACTAGAAGCTGCATCAGTCGTCGAATATATTGAGAAAGCGGTAGAGTTTGCGAACGAGAGTTTGTGGGGAACGTTAAACGCGACAATTCTTGTCCATCCCACATCGCTAAAAGACCCGGCGATTGCAGCGGCAGTGGAACGGGCTATCACAAACCTGCGTTATGGATCGGTTGGTCTTAACTATTGGGCTGGCACAAGTTTCGCGCTCTGCTCAACGACATGGGGTGCATTTCCAGGTCATAGTATTAACGATATACAATCGGGCAATGGTGTTGTACATAACACGTTGATGTTCTCACGTCCACAAAAGAGTGTACTACGCGCGCCGTTCCGCAGCATGCCAACGCCACCGTGGTTTGCGACTCGCAGCAAAACGGCGGCAAAGGTATTTCCAAAGCTTGTGGACCTTGAGGCATTTCCATCTCCATGGAAGGTTCCAGCAGTGCTGTGGGCGGCTATTGTTGGCTAAGTTACCCAAATAAATAGCTGTTTTTGCTTGTCACAAATTGTGACTCCAAAGGTTGCTGAATTACACGCGACAAACTCATCATTGAAGTTTTGTTTAGAAAAACTAATGATGAGTTTGTCTTACTGTTTCATAAGATGAAAAAGCACTCCATTCATAGGTAAAGACGAAGAGAACGGTTGGGTTCTCAAATCCTCGTTCCTTTTTCACCACTTAGCGAATTTCTACCCTTGTATCTTGTGTCCTCATATTTTATACTAGCACTGCCTTTGCGTTCTATACTACTAAAGGTGTATGTAACAAGGTAAAAAAGTTTTCGTAGGTGAACTGATGAAAAGACCGCCAAATTACTACTACAAGTTCGGGAAATGGTTGTTACACTTTTGGATACCTGTTATTTCTGCTTCTTCCACATTCATTATCACCATTTACACTCTCATATCTATGGATATGACACAGTTTTCAAAGTTTGGAGACAAATTATATATGTTGATCATCTCACATTTATATCTCGTTGGCTTTATACTTGCAGGATTTCTAGTTATCTCTGGTACTCTTTATGGGATAAAGCACCGGAAAGGTGATCGAAAGTATTCACGACACCTTCCTCCTGCTGTTTCTAATTCAGAGAAATCAGAAGAATCAATTGAGAATGTTGACTTTTCACAGTATCCAAGTACTCGTAGAGCTTTTCTCGACAAAATAGAGAATAATTGGATTACAGAACACCTCATCAAGAAATTGATGCCACAACACCCACTTGAGTTGGGGCTACAGGAGCATCCTAATCTGCTTCCTCCTAATAGTGTGCAGCAAACTCATCAAGAACATAGAGCATCGTCATCATTCTCTCTACCACTTGAAACAACCATTGAACAGGAGTATGAGAAGACAAGGCAGGGACAACTGCTGATTATTGGAGAACCAGGCTCAGGTAAAACAACTCTATTCCTTCGCCTTGCACAACACTTAATAGCTCAGGCAAAAGAGGATGAAACACGCCCTATTCCTGTCATTCTCAAACTCTCATCGTGGACAAAACAGTATCCTTCTTTTGCAGATTGGCTTGTCATGGAGATATTATTGCAATATGAGGACTCTACTGTGCCTTTGAATTTTGCAAAAGCGTTGGTTCGAGAAGGTCGCCTCCTACTTTTGCTTGATGGCTTAGACGAAGTGGGCATTGAGAATCGTGAGGATTGTGTAGAAGCCATTAACAATTACCTCTATACTCAATTAAACAATAGAAAAACTGCTGTCCCTCTAGTTGTCACTTGTCGCAGCAATGTCTATAGCAGTTTTGATCATCGTTTGAAGGTGCAACGGGTGATCGAGATACTTCCACCTTCTTATGAAGAAGTCGAAGATTACTTTCTAAGCACAGCTCCTGATCTATGGAATACTGTGAGAAATGATGATCAACTAAAAAAATTGGTTCAACAGCCCCTGATGCTCTCCATTATCACCAAAGCGTATTCATCATCAGATCCGAGCCAGGTTCCTACTGGTAAAAGTAAGGAAGAAGCTTTACGTATAATTTGGAATAAATACATAGACGAAATGCTTTATAATAATAAAAAAGAGATAAGTCATAGATGGAAAGAGCAACAAATACGACGTTGGTTAATTATGCTTGCAGTACAGATGCAACAGCAAGACAAGCCAACAACATTTAGGATTGAGAATCTACAAAAGGATTGGCTTCCTAAACATTTACAGCCTTTCTTTCCCATATGCATGAGCGTCATTATTGGCATCATTGTAGGTATTATCGTCGGAACACTCTTTAGTATAACAATGGGAGTCATCCTTAGTATACTTTTCGGTGTTCTTACAGGCGTGCTGGTCAACAATCGAAAAATTGTTCCTACGGAACGATTAGGATGGAAGTGGAAGAAGTTTGGCAAATGCATTCTTGCAGGTATTGTTTGTGGGATCATCTTAGGTATTCTTGGAAGCGTACTGGTTGGAGGTGGTCTGAGTAGTATACTCGGAGGAGTACTAGGCGGCGTAGTGTTTGGCGTAATTAATGGTATAGACAAGGGACAGTCTACAGATCAAAAGAGACTTCGCCCTAATGCAGGAATATGGCAATCAGGGATATCTGGCTTGCTCGTCGGCCTATTTAGTGGAGTGGTTATTGCTCTGATCGTAGGTACTCTCGGAGGGGTGGTGTTCGGCATATTCAGTGGTATGGTTTTCGGCCTGCTTAGCGGAACGGAAAAGACATTTCGTGAAGATGGAGGAATAATTAAACCACAAACTAATTTCACTCAGGTCATTGTCGCTATCATTATCGGCACGCTTTTCGGAGTACTCGGAGTGTTGGTCGGTTGGTTATTCTTCGGCATGATTGTTGTAACTAAAGGTGTTATCGGAGCTATATTCGATGGCGTACTCTTTGGCATATACTTTAGCGTCTTAGATGGTGGCGACGCTTTTCTTCTGCACTATTCGCTTCGTCTTTTTCTCCGATTCATCAATTTACTTCCTTTGCGCTTGGTTGACTTTCTCGAAGAGATGGCTGAACACACGCTACTCATTCATAATGGCCGTGATTACTCCTTCTTTCACCCTCTCTTGCAGGAACATCTTGTTCAGGAATATCTTGTTAAAGAAAATGCCCGTTTTATTGAACGTAGTAACACTACAGCTAGCTAGTAAACAAGTTATCCTGTAAGTAACATACTGGTTGTGAAAGGTATACCTTTGATTGATCAGTCCACCAAACATAAGATGTGAAGTGATATCAGCCCTGTGTCATTTACGCTTCATAACCTGACAACTCTCTGCGTAGGACGCTTTCTTCGCCAACCACTTGTATGGCAAATCCAAGAATACACAGCAAGAAAAGTAAGAGACCGTACCCAGTTGGCGCAAGAAACAAGCACACCGCCATATATAGAAAGTTCGCGACGACCTATAGCAATGCTTTTATCGCAAGATTCGTAGAGCCACCTCCAAAGAACTGTTGCGTGAACAACTTGCTCACTTGACGCTCTAACGAAGTTAGATACTGGAAGGTAATTGATACACAAAACCAGGGCCACCAATGAATATTCCGCCATCGACATTGGTACATAAACCATTCGCATAGGTCCATGCTTCTGTCACATGTTTTGGTTGTATGCTTCGCATAAAGTAAATGGGCGTGTGACCATGCACGATTCGCTTACCTCCAAACATAGCGAGGAAGCGACGCAGAAATTCGTCGCCGCCGAGTGCATGGCTAAACGCACCACGACGCGCAAAGTCTTCGAGCAGTTCCTCCCACGTTAACGTATCGCTCCTGCTCAATATCTTCTTGAAGGCTGCGTTAACCTCCTCTATGGAACGTCCATACTTGATGTATAGTGGGGCATCAGCATGAATAAGTAATGTGTCGTCAACAAGCGCCATAGGAGGCAGCACGGCAAGCCATTCCAGGTGACGCATTGTCAGTTTTTTCAAGTCTTTCGGGTTGCCCCCGTTTTGCTTCCATCTTGAAATAAAATTACTACCAAGTCCTGTCGAACGTCTACCAAAGCGATAGGCGGCAAGCATCAATACCTCATGATTGCCTAGAAGCGCATGGACAGAACCACCAACCACCTCTGCCTCATGTTGAAGACGTATTACAAGGTCGATAACTGCGATACCATCTGGTCCTCGATCAAAGAAATCACCAAGAAACCACAGTGTTGCATTACCGGCACACCAGGAGAGATCATGCTGTATCAATCCAGCGTTTTGTAGCAACATGGTCAGTTTTTTGAACTGACCATGAATATCGCTTATTATGTATGTAGCACCCTGCCTCGCATTGCTACTTTCTGTACATGTATTGTCCACTTACACTGTCTTCACTTCATCTTCATGTGGGCTACGCGTATGCGCCCAAAACTCTAGCAAATCGCTTTTCGTGACAATACCTTCTAGTGTGGAGTTGCTCATAATCGCTACAGCGGACTGACCACTTCCAAACAAGGTGTATGCCTCACGCGCAGATGCGTCAGACTCAAGGTATGGAAATGGTGGTCCTTGCACCTCGCCAACTGTGATAGTTGTAAGCGACTCACCAGTGGCAAGACGACGCAGTAACAGGTCTTCGGTCAAGCTACCAACCATATGTCCGTGCTCCATAACAGGAGTCTGACTAATACCGTAACGACGCAGTAATTCCACAGCGTCGGCAACAGTATCACTTGGAGTAACACTCACGACAAGCGGCATACTACGTGAACTACTGCGTCGATAGGTGAGAACATCACGCAATGTTGGTTGACTTGTCTCGGCCTGCACAAGCATATTATTTTCGCGCATCCACGTATCATTAAACACTTTAGTCAGATAGCCACGTCCTGTGTCAGGAAGCAAAACAACGACGATATCATTTGCTGTCAATTGACGTGCATAGGTCAACGCTGCTGCTAATGCAGTGCCACCAGAACCACCAGTGAGAATACCATCTTCACGAGCCAGGCGACGCGCCCAGTAGAACGAGGTACGATCATCGACTCGTACAAACTCATCAACAAGAGT
>CAXUHF010000156.1:0-220 GCA_964250765.1 uncultured Ktedonobacteraceae bacterium
GCTTTACCTTGTTTTATCAACTAGTATAGTTAACATAATAACAATGTTCAATTATATCAACCCTTCACTACAAATGATTCTTGGTACCTCTTCCTCGGCGAGTTGTCTATTTCTACTTTCGACCCAATCGCGCATGTTGTGCTGGAAGTAGATCTGCCCTAGACTTTTCAATAAATCACGCCCACTCACACTATTTTTGCGTAAGAGGTTGAGTTCTCTA
>CAXUHF010000156.1:230-11853 GCA_964250765.1 uncultured Ktedonobacteraceae bacterium
AAAACTTTTATCACAACTCTCTGGGGGGCTGTCACCCACACCCGAACCAGCACTCTCTCCTTGTTACATCAATCCTTCACTACAGATAATTCTTGGCACCTCGTCATCGGCAAGTTGTCTGCTGCGACTCTCTACCCAATCACGCATATTATGTTGAAAATAGATTTGCCCTAGACTTTTTAAAAGGTCACGTCCACTCACACTATTTTTACGTAAAAGGTTGAGTTCTCTATTAATGGCAGTGGTGATAGCACCGCGAAAGGCTTTTTCGAGCAGGTTTATTTGAGCCTTTTCATCTTCATCTGCTGCGAGCTTAAAGAGTTCACGTAACTCTCGTAGCACATACCGTTGGCTTTGGTTTAGAGAAAGCGTGTGTTCTCGTTCTGCTTGACGATGTTTTACCTCTTCGAGAAAACGCCGTTTTACACGCATGACTGCTTTGTTATACTTATCAGGTTGGACGCCCTGCACAGTTTCTTCTGTTGCCTTAATTGTACCTAAGATACGTGGGATATCACGCGATACAATGTCGCCATTCTCATTTACAAGAAACAACTGCTGATAGCGTCCCGCCTGACAAAATACATATATACCTCGTTGCCCACTATATTTTGTGCTACGGATACCGTCCTGCAATCGTGCGATACGCTCATATTCGGCTGGTTCCTCTTTTCGCAATTGCCGCATGATTTCTTCGGCTTCGTTCAGGTCCAGAAATTCTTCGTCCTCTTCAAAGAGACTAAGCTGACCGCCTTGTTTCTCATAAATGGCATACATCGCTTCTTCATTCAATTGCTCGCTGCCATCAAGAATAGCTGAGTCCTCACCAATGGTGTTGTGTATCTCTTGAATACGATTATGCAGCTTTTGGCGCAGTCCTAGATGCTTCTCTATGCCTGTTTCGGGCAGAAAGTTGAAGCCGTATACTTTCGCATGTTCACTGCCAATACGGTCAATACGACCAAAGCGTTGAATGAGGCGTACAGGATTCCAGTGTAGATCATAGTTAATGATTTTATCGCAGTCCTGCATGTTCAAACCTTCTGCTAACACATCAGTAGCGATAAGCGTGTTTAATTCTATCTCGCCGCTTTGTAACTGATATTCAGGATTTGCTACTGGCGCGAAACGTCCTACCGCACGTACCTTGTTTTTATCTCCGCTATAAATCACTTCAATATCTTTGTATACACCATTGGCATTCAGATTTTCAAAGAGATAGCGAGCAGTATCGGCATATTGCGTGAAGATGAGACACTTCCCATCACGCAATGGTACCTCTTGCAATCGTCGCTTGAGTGTTTGCAGTTTGGCATCTTGCTCTGGCGAGATAGGCGCGACAAGCGACAAAATCTTCTCTAGCAAATGGATATCATGCTCGATGTGTTCTCGCAAACGTAGAATGTCAAAGTCGATAGCTTTGTAGCGCCCTGATACCGCCGTTAACGCATCGACAAGTTCTCGCTCTTCAGCATAGTCGGACTCATACAAAATGTTTTGCGCGTCCTCACCTGCTGGCACAAGCCCCTCTGCTAAAGCGACGAGAAATGCCTTGTGCATTTTGATGAGGCGCCGTACCGTCTCCTGAAAAGCGTAGACACTGGACTCGAAACGCTTGAATAACAGCACACGAATCAGACCGCGCAAGTTTGTTCCAGCACGTTGCATCGTCGCGTATGGCTCTTGCTTCTGTTTACTTTTTACAACATAGTGCCAAAGGCCATAGCGGGCAAAGGTCAATTCATCGTCCGCAAGGTCAAGCACGAGTCCCTTGCGTGGCGTGCCAAAATAGGTGCGCAGTTGTTGGTACAATCCTTTATAGGTATCTTCGATGCTATACTCAATGGTTTCCAATTCACGTGCAGGAAAGAATTGATGCTTGCCACCGACCATGACATAAGCGCGTCTTTCTCCATCCAGATACTGCTTGAATTGTGCCGCATCAAGCGGATTGTTTGTGACCGCATCATAGCCATACCAACGCATAATATGGTTACGGGTGCGTCGAATCAGTATGTTCGTGAGCAAGTCAGGCAAGGCACGTTCGCCTTTCTCAATAAGTTTGAAGTATTCTTTGAGATTGGGCGGGTCTACTGGAAGATCAGTGATGTCGTCTTGATGAAAGAGTTTGATTTGGGCATAGACATCCCAAGCACTCTTATTGCGTGGTGTGGCTGTTAGAAAACAGCACCGCTTGCCAGCTGCAAGGAATGTTTGCACAACTTTATAGCGTTGCGTACCAGAATGTCGTAAGTTATGACTCTCATCAATTAACACAAAGTCGCGGTCACGATATTTCGCATCTTTAAGAAGAACATTGACATTGCCCTGCTCATCCTCGCGCAAATAACCCATAGATAAGACACGCGCATTGAGTTGATACACTTCGTTCGACCTCTCCCACATCTCGACTAATGGTGCGGGACAAATAATTAGTGGGCGCGAATGCTCGGTGCGTTCAAAATGCTTGACGATAGCTGCACCAATATAGCTTTTACCAAGCCCAACGACATCAGACACAAATGCCCCACCAAAATCACGAATGATCTGTACCGCCTGTCGTACCGCGACCTTCTGAAAGTCTGCCAACCGTGATGTGATCTCATCATCCCACAGAATGTCGCGCTCCTCGTCACCCTCTATACGGTCCCTTACTAATGTGTACAGTGTCTTCATGTAGATATCATAGGGACGCGCTGACACAACAGCCCATGACTGCTGCATCTCACGCATTAACGACTCGTCGAAATCTTGCGACTCCTGCCATAGCTCATCGAACCATGTAACCAGTTCCGCATGATTATCATTGCCTTGCACCACCACATTGAGTTCCGTGTTATGACTCACGCCAGACAACGTGAGATTCGACGAGCCAATAATCGCAATGCCCTGCTCATGACGCTCAACAGGCTTCCCCACTCTATCGAACAGAGTGTTATAGTAGTCAAAGATATACGCCTTAGCGTGCAAACGCCCTTTTGTATAAACGCGTACCTTGAGCCGCTTCTCTTCAATCATACGCACGAGTGTCTTTACCAGCGCCTCGCATGCATCGGTCTGATCCATCTGCTCCACAATCGAGCGAATGTTGGTCGCTGTATCATTTGCCATGCGCGTCATATCAACACGACGTGGGTACGATTGTGCCTCAACCGCCTCTTGCACTAATTCTAAACGCCGATAGCCCTCGGCAAGTTGCTCCAGTGTCTCGCGGTTCGTCGTGTTGCCAATCAGTAAACGTAATTCCTTGACATTCTCAAGCCGTTCAGCAATACTCTCTAAGCCCGACAAAAAGAAATAGCCAACAGCAAAGCGCGCTATCTCTGTGGAGTCAAGCATACGGTTGATATGGTCTACCAGTTTTTCATTACGATTATCTATAATGTCATGTGTGGGCATTACGTGTTCTCTCTTATAGGCTTATGCGATATCATTTGGTTTCCAAACAGTCATTCCGGTAATTAATGCGAAGTCCTCATCATTCGTTACAATATCATAGAGTGGAGCACTTCGTCGATTGACCTGACAGGTCTTCATGGAACCTATATGAATAGAATCGCCTGTCAATAAAGCATATTTTGAGCGTTCCAGCTTCGTTTCGACGAGCAGTTGCCTCGTGACAGGCAACACTTGTAACCCGATAGTGAGAAGTTCTTCAAACTGTTCTTGATATTTCACAAGAGCAAGTGCTTTTGTACGGTCTCGCTTAAAACACTCTTTCAGTTTCACAGCACTTGGTGACGGAATGAATCCCTTTACAAAGGCTTCTTTGATCATCAGCTTATGCACAAGGTCAGAGAGCACCTGCGTATTGACGTAGGCTCTAACCTCACGTAACGCCACACGTTCAATAAACGAGGCACAGGAACGCGATTTCGCGCTCAGGGCATAGTCAAAGATATTTGTATCGACAAAGACTCTTGACCCCTCTGGCAAATCATCCAAATCAGGCACTAAATCCTCCCAGTACCTCTTCCTCTTCCTCCTCCACATCTGGCACCCCAACCCATGCACCTGTTAATTTACGTACTGTCTCAACCCGCTTACGCGTCTCTTTTGTTGTGGTCATACTCTTTGCCTTGTTTAGACGTAAACTCACAAGCGTCCTTACACCTTCGTAGACAGCATCCTGCTCACCTCTTGTAAGATTAAGAGCATCAAAAATGATGGCATCTAAAGCTATACGTTCAGATGAAGGCATTAATACATTCCAAGCAGTGGCTGTAAATATCTCATCTCTCTGCAATTGAATTTCTTTAGGATGAACACATAGCAAGTCGCTTACTTCATAGGTTTGAATTTTGAGTAAACCATCGCCAAAATTAGAACGTCCAGCAACATTTACCATTAACTGAAACACCGTCGAGTTGAGCGAGGCACATAGAGGTAGAACAAACTGTTGAGGAACAATAACCTCTTGAAAATTATCACTAAAATAACAGCTTTCAGGCGCATAAAATGTCTTGGCTGTAGTATCAATAAGATAGTTAAAGCTTAGAGAGGGAGTGCGTCTTTCCCCTAAATCCCACCATCGTGCCCTTCCTGCACAGCTTGGTCTTTTTTGAAATCCTTGAGATTCGCCCCATTCGATGTACTTTAGTGCTTGTGTGCCTTTTAGTTCTGCCTTGCTTTTATGACACATAAATAGCTTTGATTTCAGAGTATTTGGGTTTATCAAAATACTTCTACACTCGCGTGGACTCTTGATAACGGGCACTAAAAACTCTGGCTCGATGCCCCATTGTCGCGCTGTTGACTCATCCAGATAAAAAAACTCATTCGCTCCTGTTGTGATACCACGCCGTACCTCGGCAACATCACCAAGCCGCACGAGTTTGTCTTTGCCCTTCTCCATAATCGTCCAGTAGATATCAGGCGCACGGAGATATTTCCCGCCCCACTTGTTACCTGTATATGGTATTCCACTTTCGGCAACGATAGTAGGTTTCTTGACCTTCTTACCTCTTTGTTCCTGTTCTTCGTCGTCGCCCTCCACGAGTGGTACCTTGCCATCTTCTAGCAGGGCTTGCTGCTGAATGGGAAAGACACGATAGGCCATATGTGTCTGGCGTTCATGTGCGGACTCGATGGACTCGAATATGCCAGGAGCCAGGAGTTGCTCAAAAGGAACACGGCTCATGACGAAACGCGCAGTCTCTGCAAGCCCCCAATCTGACTCCTCGTTCGGTGGCGAGAAATGCGCGATAATCGTGTTGACGCTCGCCGAGGCAAATGAGCGCATAGTCTCATTATCCAGAATCAGCTTGATATGGCAATGCTTGAGCAAAAATTCTTGCAGGTCGGCCCCATAGCCCACGTCGAGCCAGGAATTGGAGGTGATGAAGCAGAACGCACCCTTGTCATTCAACAGCGACAAGCCAAGCAAATAGAAATAGATGTACAGGTCGCTCTTCTGATTTATTGGATTCGTGGGAAGCGACCTTCCATACTTGTCTGGATAGCCAAAGAAGCGCGGGAAGAGTTCGTAAACCATGTGCGCGAGCTTCGCTTTATAGGCTTTGTTATCTTCCTTAGTTGTATCTTTCAAGTAGGGTGTGTGAATATGCTCCTGGCGCAAATAGGGTGGATTGCCAATCACTATGTCAAAACGTCGTTTACCCGCAAAAATTTCGCCGAAGGCAATTTCCCACGCAAATGGCAATATCTTTGAGGTACGAAGTGCTTCTCGTGTTTTTCTCAGTTGTGCCAATTCGTTTTCGCGCGCTTCTAACTCCCTCCGCCTTTTTAGGAGTTCAGCCGAAGGTTGTATAGGTGTGTTTTCGATTAAAGAAAGTTGATCCTTGCTTACTTCTTCTACCCTTATAGTTGCTGTAATTTTCTCTTTCTCTAGCTTACGAATACGATTGACGAGTAAATCGGTAAAAAGTCTGCGCTCTTCATGCTCTATACGTTCTTTTTTGTCAACATCGCGTGAGTAGTTGTTATAGAAAGCAAGTTTTTGACGCCGCAACCACTCCACGCGGTCCTTCAGATCGTCGGGAAGGTCTTTCTCGTGTTTTATTCCTAGCTTGATGCCTCCAACTTCCTGCACTAAACTATCGCCACAACGCACATTAAATGTGAAGTAAGGCAATAATGGCTCAAATCTGTTATGCAATTCAGCATCAACAACTAGTGCTAACCAGAGACGCAATTCAGCGATGTGAATTGCCCATTCCATTACATCTACACCGTATAAGCTTTGTCCAATAATACGCTTTTTACGCTCATAAGCATTGTAAAGTTTCTTACTAGTAGTAACAGGTTTATCAGCATCATCCAGATAAGAGTCCTCCAAACCGAGGGCAGTAACTGCACGCTCCATTAAGTCGTCCAGCACAGAAAGCATTCCGACAAGAAAAGCACCTGAGCCACATGCAGGATCAACCACCTTAACAGAGACGAGCCTGTCATAGATATCTTGCCAGAGCTCTGCCCTCATTAAGCGTTTGTTTATATCCTCTTTATCCTCTAGCTCGATAGCAAAGACAGCATCGTACAACAGATGCTTATGCTCCTCACCAAGATGGTTTGTGAGATAGTCTACAAGCGAGAGTCGGCACATCAGATCAATCTCTGTACGCGGCGTGTAAAAAATACCTGCATCACTGCGCTCATCTACCTCAGTCGAGACATTGACCAAACTTTCATAAACTGTACCGATCATCTCTGGGTCTACCGCAACCTCTTGGTCGAGTGGGCTATCCTCGGCAATAGTAAAGTTGTAGTGCTGAAACAAGTCAAAGATTTGCTTGAAACGTGCATCACTAACTACGAAGGCATGTTTTCCGTCCAAGTCATTTTCAGTAAATAGCCCGCCATTCAAATATGGAGCCTGTGTAAGAATGAAATGGATATTTTCGGGAAAGTGGTTAAATGCCTGATTATATTTATCATTAAATGCCTTAAAGAACAACGTGTTTAACCATACACCGACAAATGTATTTGGTTCTTCACGATTGGAAAAATTATACGCATCCCAAAACGTTTTGAGAAATTCAGTATCATCATTAAGCCAGCGTTTCCGTTGAATGAAATAGAGGAACATGCAACGGTTAAGCAATTGGAGTGCGTAGTCATGTGCCCAAGTCTCGTCACTTGTCTGCTGTCTTAAATCTTTCTGTAGAATGTTAAATATAGTCTGGTATTCGCGGAAGAAGGTGCGTGTCACTGCCTCTACATCAAACGCTTTATCGAACGCATCTTGAATCGCTAAAGCTGAAAGCGTTGCGATATCTTCGCTCATTGTGCTCAGGTCAAGCATAGCAATACGCTCGATAGCGGTACGTAGCTGCTCCTCTGGCCCAATCGTGATACGACGGAACAGGCGGCGTTTGACCTCACCTACGCCTTCTTTGACGTTGACAAAATGCCATCGGTGCTGTTCTTTGTCAGAGAAAACGAACAATGCATAAAGGTGATCTCGAAGAAGCTTAGAAATAAGTGTGCGTTCATGTCCGAGCGACAGTGAGCTACGTAAACGAATATAAATAATTGCAAACTCACCGTCATCGTTTGTGGCAATGATACGTGGATTCTCATTTTCATACAGTAGTTCCCGACTTTTCATATCAGGAAGATTCAGCCTATCGTTCGCATACTTGTAGCTTAGTTCGCGTGTAAATAAATCTCTTAATGGCTCCAACTGGTGCTGTGCTTGCAACTCATGAAGCCGACGTGCGACACGTCCCCGTGTTTCATCTACAGTTGTTGACATTGTATCTTGTTTACTCATACCAGCCTCACTTCCTAGCTATCACCCTTCTCCACATTGCCCATGATAAGTACGTCTACATAGTGTAAACCAAATGCCTCCACATGTCTACACTATTTTTTCTGCGGGTCTCCATCCTTCGGGGGAAATTGATGAACATGCAGGGAGACCGCAAGGGTCTTCCCTACACGTCAATCATCCGTGAACGTGTAGGGGAGACCCTTGCGGTCTCCCTGTTTCCCCTAATGGATGGAAACCCTTTTCTGCAGGTAGCTGTAGAAACAGGAATAGCTTCTCTATAGACTAAGGCTTTTATAATTGTTCCTCCATATTCCATAGTTCGACAAGCACTTGATATTCTTCGGTGCAAGACACGCACCTGCCCAGGTGAATCGCTACTTCCACAACATTCGCATTCTCTTGTGAAGAGGTATATATGGGATGCGTCATTTCATAGTAGATAGGAAAGTAGACACGACATGCATCACAGGACAACACATCCTCCGCTATCGTAGCTTCAGCAAGTTGAACGATGCCTTGACCACATAGTGCGCAAGCACGGATATGATTAGCTAGCTTTTGACTTGTTTCCTTTCCCCATCCATTTCCATATTCTGTCATAGGCCAAAGAGCGAGCAATTCTTGACATTTCATTGTGTCCTGCTTTTACATATTTTTAAGCTGCGGTCACGTCACACAAGAAATAGAACGTATCAATTTACAAAGATTGCATATCTTTTTGCGCGTCTGCTTCTTACATACTACACTACTCATACAAAGCACGCAAGAGTTGTAAAATAATTGGTTTTTGACGTAAATCTCTAAGTGCGCGATATCTCCACAAATACACATCTTGCACCTTTACGTCCAGTCGCTGTGCCACTTCTCGCTCGTCTAGGTCCAAAAGATACGTTGCAAGGAGAACTTGACGATAACGTGGGTTACGTAGTGAGAGCAATGCATCCACAAGAGCCTGCTGCATCTCTTGCACAAGTACCTTCTCAAGAGGATCACCGTTACGAGTGTCTACGAATTGTTCAGCAAAAAGTTCCGTCTGCTCGTCGAGTGAGAGAGAAGCATTACGCTTAGCATGCTCCAAAAACGCATGCGCCTGACGGACAAGAATTGTTTGCGTCCATTTGAGAAACGCGCCTGGATCGTCCAGCCCTCCAGCATTTTTTTGTGTAGCGAGTGTAGACAATATCTCTAATGTTGCATGTAATACATCCTCAATCGCATAAGTGCAGCTCTGTAACTGCCGTGCATACGAAGAGTGTAACAACGACCATTCTAAGTAACGCCTGAGATTTCCAAAGGCTTGATTTCGTCTTTCTCTATCAGAAGAACGCCACGCGTCGTAGAGCACACGACTACATAGACGTTGTGCAATGCGTGTAAGCATTTTTTGTGAGGGAACTCTCTCATCAACCCACTGTTCATTCACCTCGTCCAGTATCTGCGCTGCCAGATTCTTCACTGTGAGTAGTCCCTGAGCATACTGCTGTATGGCTCGTTCCGCGATGGCATAAGCACTTGATATCGACTCATCATTCGACCTACTCATAGACTGCTTTCCTAACTAGCGTTTCCATTTCATTCTCCCCTACTAGCCCACTAGTATAGTGAGAATTTTCGCAATCGTCAGGAATTTTGCAAGTTTTTCACGCGAGTTTTACACCTTTTACTGTAACGAGCAAAATGTGCTCGCAGAAGGCACAACAGTGCACAAAATAAAGAACCGAAGGAGCATTTCAATGATTATCTCGTTACGCAAATCTCTTTTTCTCGTGCTTATGACTCTTGCCCTGCTAGCTGGAACACTGGGCGTAAGTGCCCGCGCTGTTACAGCACCACTAACACCCCTCCATCACATAAGCATTCAGACGCAAAATCCACTTCTACCTGGTGGATCGCACATTAACTGTCCCCCACCACCATATGACTGCTAATACCACCTTTTCACGACATGCATGTCCATAAAACATGAGAGGATAGGTCTGTAGGGATCTCCATCCTTCGGGGGGAAACAGGGAGACCGCTACCTTTATCATTCCCCGAATGCGGTTCGGGTCTCCCCTACACGTTCATGGATGACCGACATGTAGGGGAGACCCTTACGGTCTCCCTGCGTATTCATCAATTTCCCCCCGAAGGATGGAGACCCCCTACATTTTTCTAATGTACAAATACGTGCTGGTATGATAGTATGGGATATGAAAGCAAGTAAAACTTGGGAGCAACAAACGTGAGTACAGAAGCATCATTGCCACAAGTGGTATTTTACACGAAGGCTGGATGTCATTTATGCGATGAGGCACGCGAGATGCTCGATGAAATCGCGGCAAGCAAAGACTATGAACTCACTGAAATAGATATCCGTACTCATCCTGATATCTTTGAAACCTACCGCTATCGCGTTCCTGTTGTTCTACTCAATGAAACGATAGTCGCCGAGGGACGTATAGAATATAGTGAGTTAGCGAACGCATTTCATCTATAAAACTGTTCTATTCCTGAATATCTATATCTATGAGGGCAAATAGCATGTCGGCACAGCATATTTCCACCACTGCCGCTCGACGGTCAACATCACAAAAATTGAATACGATTGCGAACTGGTTTGGCAATTTTCTGCTTGCACACTGGGCAAACATTACCATGATCGTATTAGGACTACTCGTGCTATCTGCTATTGCTGTACCATTTCTCTCATATTTTGGGTTTGATAGTCTCTCTAAATCCATTTTCTTCTCACTTCACTATGTGTGTGCGCAAATTCCCTCACACTCGTTTTATATTCTAGGTCATCAGCTTGGCCTCTGTGCACGCAACTTTTCCATCTATACCTCGATGTTTCTCACGAGCGTTGTGTTTGTATTAAGCAAAAAACGTCTTCCCGGTATCCCTTGGTGGGTCTGGGTATTGATGATTCTGCCAATGGCACTTGATGGCACAACACAAATGTTTGGCTTGCGTGAAAGCACGTGGGAACTACGCCTGCTCACAGGTACGCTATTTGGTGTTGGCAGCATCTGGTTCGTCCTCCCATTCATGCAGAAAACCATCGAGGAAACAACACCACCTACTCCACTACAAAAAAACTAAACACCTGTACACTCTACTAGATAAGATGCAAAACTATGCTTAATCAAAGTATTCATCCTCCGCAAGGAAAAACGTTTGCGGTTACAACCGTTGGTTGCAAAGTCAATCAGGCCGATAGTGAAGCTATTGGCGAACAGATGAGTGCAGCAGGATTTGTGCAGCGCGATTTTAGTGAAGATGCTGATGTCTACATCGTCAATACCTGTACCGTTACGCATCTTGGAGACCGTAGTTCGCGCAACCTCATCGCGCAGGCGCATCGTCGTCATCCTAATGCACTACTCGTCGTCACTGGCTGTTATGCTCAACTCAATCCTCAAGTAGTCTCAGCCCTTCCTGGCGTTGATGTTGTCATTGGCAATACCGCGAAAGATGCTCTTGTTGAAGCAATTACGCAAAGAGAAAACGTTGATACTGACAATGCATCTTCTATACAGGTACAAGACAAACATCTTCTTCCTATGTTCTCATTGCCGCCATTGGATACACAACACATCGGTAGTGATACCGCACTTTCATTACAAGAGGTCGAGCCACAACCTGACAATCCTGCGCGTCTCGCCCCTTTTGTGAGCGAGACAAGCACTATTGAGCTAGCGAGTACACACCTTACCTCGCGTACGCGCGTACAGATGAAAGTGCAGGATGGTTGTGATAATCGTTGCACCTATTGTATCGTTCCTACGGTGCGTGGTGGCTCCCGTAGCCGTAGCATCGCTTCTGTGGTAGAGCATGTCAATCGAAAGGTACGTGCAGGCTACCAGGAAATCGTGCTTACAGGCATTCATCTAGGCGATTACCACC
>CAXUHF010000157.1:0-10495 GCA_964250765.1 uncultured Ktedonobacteraceae bacterium
GGCCCACAACATCCACCGCTGTGCGCCCCCGGTCATGTTCTCTCACAACGTTCCCTTATCTATTGAACTTTTACAACTTTTCTTTTCTTCTTTTTAGCAGGAGTTCCACGATACGGACGTTTCACCACAGGTGGTTGATACTCTTTATAGACACGTTTGCCAATTCTCCAGCCGAAGTAGCCACCTGCGATAGTGCCAAGAAGGAAGACGGGAAGAGTTGCGATGTTGAGGACACCGCCATTAGAGAGCAGGATAGAGAGGCCGAGCAAGAGTAAAGCGGTCAGGAATACTCCTACGACGGAGCCGAGACAGCAACCTAAAGGTCCACCATTGGTTTCACCCTGTGCCTCTGGTGGTAGTATTGCCTCCGATGTAGGAACATCTGGTTGCTCCTCCACGATTGGCATCTCTTCGTTCACGATAGAGGTTGTGGTTATGGGTGTCTCTTCCTCGTGTGAAGTTGGTTGTATCTCCTCCGAGGAAGGCAAGAATTCGTCAGGTTGCGTTGGAAACATGATTTGTATTCTCTCTATTCTCAAAAAGTTCCGAATTGGCGGTCTCCGGCATCGCCCAGCCCAGGCACAATATATCCTACATCATTTAAACGTTCGTCGAGGGCCGCAATGTAAATATCAATGTCGGGATGCTCCTGCGAAAGTTTTTGCACGCCATACGGTGCAGCAAGAATACCAATATAGGAAATACGCGGTATCTTACGCTGCTTCAGAATGTTGATGGCATCAATGGCGGACCCGCCAGTTGCGAGCATAGGGTCAACAGCATAACATACTTGCAGGTCAACCTTGTATGGGAGACGATTGTAGTATTCCATCGCTTGCAGCGTGCGCTCATCACGCCGTAATCCAAGATGCCAGATTTGTGCATCGGGAATAACCTCACGAAAGCCCTCTGCCAGACCGAGGCCAGCACGTAGAATAGGCGTGATGCCAATACCGCCCGCGAGACACTGGCCCTCCGTTGCCATAAGCGGAGTCTCGATGTCGCACGCCTCAAGTGCTAGAGAAGAGGTTGCTTCATAGGCAAGGAGTGCCCCGATCTCCTTGACCAAACGATAAAAATCCGGCGGTTGCGTATGCTTATCACGCAGAGATGTAACCTTGTGCGCCATGACAGGATGAGTTGAGATATGGACGCGAGGCAAGTTGCGTGCTTCATCGCGCGTCGGCTGCGCAACATGTTGCATCGGTTTACTGTTGTCGGGCATGCTGATAGTGTCTCCTTTCATTTCTCTCAACTTGAGATTGTACCAGAGTTGGGAAGAAGGTGCCACATCAAACCATTAGAACCAAACGTCCTTTTGCATCGTTACACCATTGAATGTTAAAATGAAGCTCAAAGAACATAGCCAATGCAAGGATCGATGAGAAACTATGAATCAGCAAACATATCTCAATGAATTAGACCAACCAGACCTGTATATAAATAGAGAACTAAGCTGGATTGAGTTTAACCGCCGTGTCTTTGAGGAGGCGCAGGACGAACGCCATCCCTTACTAGAACGCATAAAGTTTGTTTCTATCTTTGAAACTAATCTCGACGAGTACATCATGATTCGATTGGCGGGTATCAAAGATCAAGTCGCATCGAGGAAAACACTGCACAGTCCTGATGGGCGAACGGCAGAGGAGCAGCTTGCAGCCATTCGGCAACGTCTAGCACCGCTTATCCAGGAGGTGCGTGAGTATTGGCGTACCACGCTACAACCCCTGCTTGCAGCACAACATGTTTATGTGCTCGATTATGAACAGTTGAATGAGCAGCAACGCAAGAAAATGCGAAACTATTTTGAAAATGAGGTTTTCCCTGTACTCACACCGCTTGCAGTTGATCAGGGGCATCCCTTTCCGCACATTTCAAACCTGAGTCTGAATCTCGCGGTTGTCATTGCCGACGAGAAACAGAGCGAGTTGTTCGCGCGTATCAAGGTACCACCAACATTGCCACGCCTTGTGCCTGTACATCTGGAGGATGAGTCGGAACTTGTGTTTGTCTGGATAGAGCAGGTGATTGCGGCTAACCTACATACGCTCTTTCCAGGCTACGATGTGTGGGAGTCCTACCCGTTCCGTGTCATACGTGATGCCGATATTGAGTTGCAATTAGATGAGTCATTAGACCTGCTCGAATATATTGAGCAAGAGGTACGAGACCGACGCTTTGGGTTAGTCGTCGATCTCGCGGTTAATCCCTCCATGCCACAGCGCATCCGTAGCTTGCTCCTCGATAACCTGGAGATTTCATCACATGATCTAACCGTCATTGACGGACCACTTGGTATGGATTCGGTGATGGAGCTACATAGTATCGAACGCCCCGACTTAAAAGACGAGCCGTTCGAGCCACGCACGCCTCTCTTCTTACAGAGGGGAGCGGACCTATTTGGAGCTATCCAGAAACAAGACCTATTGTTGCATCATCCCTATGATAGTTTCAACTCGGTCGTCAACTTTATTAGTGCGGCGGCCGATGATGAGAAGGTGCTGGCAATCAAGCAGACGCTGTACCGCGTTGGCTCTAATTCGCCCGTGATTGTCCAAGCATTGCTAAAAGCGGTTGAGAATGGCAAGCAGGTGGCGGTGTTGGTCGAATTAAAGGCGCGTTTCGACGAAGAGAATAATATAGGGTGGGCGCGTGAGTTAGAGCGTGCTGGAGTGCACGTTGTCTTTGGCTCGTTCACGCTCAAAACGCACGCAAAGGTCGCTCTTGTGGTACGCAAAGAGGA
Organism: uncultured Ktedonobacteraceae bacterium; assembly: GCA_964250765.1. Classification (GTDB taxonomy): domain Bacteria; phylum Chloroflexota; class Ktedonobacteria; order Ktedonobacterales; family Ktedonobacteraceae; genus JBBQVS01. The sequence continues at coordinate 2,744 of CAXUHF010000157.1, forward strand.
TGATGGACTACAACGGTATCTCCATCTGGGTACAGGCAACTACAATGCTTCGACAGCAAAAATTTATGAAGACCTCGGCCTATTCACTCGTGAACCTCATCTTGGTGCAGATGCTACCAACCTCTTTAATTCACTCACAGGCTATTCACGCGGCACAACCTACGATACGCTGTTGGTAGCACCAACTGAATTACGACCTAAGTTTGCGGAACTTATTGAGCGCGAGATACGAATGCATGAGCAATATGGCAATGGACGGTTGATCTTCAAGTTCAACGCGTTGACCGATCCCGACATGATCAAACTTCTGTATCGTGCATCACAGGCTGGTGTAGATATCGACTTGATTATTCGTGGCATGTGCAGCTTACGGCCTGGAGTGAAGGGAATAAGCAATAACATCCGTGTGCGTAGTATTGTCGGACGCTTCCTTGAGCATAGTCGCATCTACTACTTTGGCAACAATGGCAATTCAGAGGTCTACTTAGGAAGTGCAGACTTGATGCAGCGCAACCTCGACAAGCGCGTCGAAACGCTCTTTCCGATTGAGTCGGTTGACCTGCGTACGGTCATTTACGAAAAAATATTGCAAATCTATCTGCAAGATATCGTCAACACACATGTATTGCAGAACGACGGTACCTATACGCGGCTTCATGTACAGAATAATGAAGAAGAGTTTGATTGTCAGGACTGGCTAATGACACATTCTCTATTTGGTGATGAGGAGACGCCAACTGTGGAGGATGAGATAGCCGAGATATCGTTTTCAGAGATAGATTTATAGAATAACAAACAACAGGACCTGTGCCGAACAGCACAGGTCCTGTTGTTTGTTGCCATGATCTAATAAGAGATAAAGGTCACGCCATAGCCAGGAGATACATGGATGCGTGAGACCTCCCAGGGATAAATGCCCCAATTCATATTGGTGGCAACAACAGAGCCGTCAGAAAGCACCTGCTCGACCACGCCGACGTGTCCAAGGTTGTACGCGCCCTGGACATAGGGTTGCAGATCGACAATTGCGCCAACAGAAGGTTGACCGGATACACGCCAGCCATAGTCATAGGCACGTTCCGACCATTCCCATGCATTAGCATTCGTTTTCCAAGGTACGTAAACGCCATGTAGCTGATAGAAACGCTGCGCCGCATACCATGTGCATTGTCCATAAGGAAAAGGATTGTATGTGCCACTAGGTGCATGAGAGTTGCTAGAAAACGTAGTGCCGCTAGGAGTGTTCCCGCCACCGCTCTTTGCAACATGCTTACCAGGAATACACACATGCTCGTTGATGTAAATTACATTAGCATTGCTAATCCTGTTATAGGTCGCCAAGCTCTGCCATGACACATGATAGCGATTGGCGATAGCACCAAGCGTGTCACCACTTACAACCATGTAGGTCGAATCGCCACTAGAACAGGGAGCTTTTGCGAATACTCCAAATAATGTTGTGCCAAATGCACTACCGAGCAGAATCATTCCAAGAAGCGACGCTACAATTACGTGCCCTGCCACAATACTTGCCACCTGGTGCTGTCGAAAATATCCTAGAATGCGTTGGTTCTTATAGCGCATATTCTGTAAGTTATACATGTTACCGCTCTCCTCTACTAATACAATCAATACAGTATGCAACCTGTATCTCAATAAATCGGTCTTGCCCTGCATATTAGCGCATCTTAATATGAATAAGCATGAAACACGATGAAACGTAGGAGAAAAGGGCTAAGCGTTGCGATGGTCGCAACCAACAGTGCAAGAAATTGCACAGGATGGTTCAAAAACCAAGCAAGGCGTGACAGGGCTAGCCCTGTCACGCCTTGCTTGGTTTTTGAACCATCCTGTAAATCACAGATGAATGCTTGACGGATACTTATAGCGTATGTTATTATCAATGAGTCCCAAATAGGGCAACTAGCTCAATGGCAGAGCACACGACTCTTAATCGTTAGGTTCAGGGTTCGACTCCCTGGTTGCCCACTAATAAATTTATAGAGGAAATGATGCAAGCGGAAGGTGCACACCTTCCGCTTGCATCATTTCCTTCGTTGACCATTTTAATGGAACAAAATCAAAAAGGCGACAACCAGACCGTAAATTGCTAGCGTCTCGGCAAAGACTAAGCCGAGCAGCAGATTTGTAGCAATTGTTTGCGCGGCTTCGGGGTTGCGTCCAAGTGCCTCATACGCCTTACCCGTTGCACCACCCATCGCGATACCTGCGCCAATAGCTCCTAAACCAATAGCTAATGCAACGGCTATAAATTGAATAGCAAGCATGAATTTTTCCTCCTGTGTATGGGAATGTCTACACATCCGTTAATGTATTCCTTGTATGATTTCAGTGTAGCTGCTTTTATGTGCAATACCTATTGTTCATTCGACGGATTGAGTGTTATTCGTTTGGATGACATCCGTTTGGAGGTAGCACTATCTCTACCTTCTTTGCTACAATAGGATCAGAAGAAAGAAAAAAGAAGACATGCCGCGGCATGTATGCACATGAGGTGCTGGAATGAGAAACTCCGAACACAAGGCTATCCGCGTGTTGATAGCCAACGATCAGCAGATTATCCGCACAGGGTTGCGCGTGTTCCTCACAGAAGAAGCTGGCATTGACCTGCTAGGTTATACGGTCAGCATCCCCGAAACGATGCACTGCGTCGGCGAACTACAGCCAGACGTGTTGCTCATGGAACCATGCATGCAAGGGCAAGATGGCTTACGCGCTATCGAATTGCTGCGCGGCGAATGGCCTAATGTCGCCATCGTTATTTTTACACTCACTCACAACGATGAACACATGCTTCGTGCCTTCCGCGCAGGCGTATGCGCGTACTTAACTCTTCATGTAACCTATCCCACACTGCTGCACGCCATTCGTACAGCGGCACGCGGCGAGACGCTCCTACAACCAGCACATATAGCATGTCTACTCACACAAAATAAAGTTCCCGTACTTATCAGCAACGACGTGTGTGATAGTGTCAAGAAAAAAGAGAAACCAGAGCTAACGGAACGCGAACTTGCGGTACTACAACGCATCCCGCATGGTGAGCGCAACAAAGAGATTGCCGCGCGTCTCGGTATCGGCGAGCCAACAGTGAAATCGCACCTCGCCAATATCTACTATAAGCTAGGAGTTGACTCACGAGCCTCTGCCGTTGCTGTTGCGATGGAGCGAGGTATTCTTGAGGTAAGAAAAAAATAAAATATTTTGCTGTAAAAGTATACTGGTAGGGAAGGAAGATTTCTATATATATTTGCTACTGTTTGCTTTCTGGGGAGGATTGGGACTATGTGTGCGGTATTTCGTCAACTCTCGTCGCCTATTCGTCGTTTGACTGTACTCTATATTGTTGCGCTTAGTTTGATCGCGCTCCTATCCATAATAGGGCAGGTCCTTGTGCAGGGAGCATTACAGCAAGCATCAAAAGATACGTTACTTATTAACGTCGCAGGTCGGCAACGGATGTTCAGTCAGGAGATAAGCAAAGCCGCACTTGCGATAGAGGTTGCATTCATCACCAGAGATACATCAGCAGAGCAACGGTATACACTAGAGTTACACACGACGGTTATGCAATGGCAACAAGTATCTAAAGGATTGCAAGTCGGTGATGCTACACTGGGTACTTCTAGTAAAAATAGTGCTAAGGTAACACAACTCTTTGCTCAGCTTGAACCGCATCAACGTACTATTTTCAACGCATCCACGAGTCTGCTTGCCTCCATCAACGCTACCACACAACCATCTCCTACCATGATTGCAACATCAGTCCATAGTATTCTCGTGGAAGAGCCAACATATCTGACCATTATGCACACGATTGTCTTACAATATCAGTATGAGTCTGAGGCGCGTATCAACTATCTCAGGAATGTCGAGTATACATTGCTTGCTATCATGTTGGTAGTGTTGTTGTGTGAAGGTTTTTTCGTGTTTCAACCTGCTATCAAGAGCATAAGGAAGGCGTTAGAAGAACAAACAGAGGCGAGGCATCATATAGCAATCTCTTATGAAGAGCAACGTCAATTGAACCAACTCAAAGATCAAATGCTTTTGAATGTCAATCACGAGTTACGCACACTGATGACTTCCGTTTATGGCTATCTTGAACTACTACACGATCACCACGGACGCCTTGATGCTGAGACACAAGAGTTGTTTTTTGAGCAGGCTATTAATGGTTGCGAAGAGTTTCAAGTCCATGTGAATGTTGTACTGAATACACTCAAGGTTGGCAATAATGCGCGTCCCCTTTCTATGGAGACGCTTTCAGTCGCACACGTAGTTACGGCAGTACTCGATCTTTTTGATCCGACGAAGAAGCACGGTTACACGATTGAGCAGAATCTCTCGGACACATTGTTTGTGCAAGCAGACCGACAATCGCTCTATCAAGTGCTACGCAACCTACTCTCCAATGCCTTCAAGTATGCACCGCAAGGAACCGCTATTACCATCAATGCCTCGCTTGAGAAACAAGTGGAGACACAGGTAATACGTATCGCGGTAAAAGACGAGGGTCATGGCATTCCTCCGAACGACATCCCGCTCCTCTTTAATAGATTTGTGCGGTTACAACGCGATCTTAACAGTACGATCAATGGTAGTGGTCTGGGCCTTTATATAAGCAAACAACTTGTAGAGGCTATGCACGGTCGTATCTGGGTTGAAAGTACAGGCATCGACGGTGAGGGCAGTTGCTTCTTTATCGAGTTGCCCGCCGCCTCACTCATTGCGCGAGAGCAAAATGATAAAGAATCGAGATACGAAACGCCCGTAGGGGTCTAATTCTATTACACCCTGTTGGCAACGCACAATTTCGGTGGATGTTGAAACGCTTCTCACCATCAGCAAACATTGTAGGTGCCTAGAGGGTGTAATAGAATTAGACCTCTACGAGCCTCTTGCAATACAAACATTGCTTAGAGCATACATTTTCTCTTCCTTTACATGTCTATGGCATGTTAGACTAGCATGTAGAATAACGCGTAGGAAGGCTATATGTATGCTAGTAGCATTATCAGAACGACTCCCATTTTTAAAAGTGCTACAATTTCGCTCATTTACACTGCTATGGCTAGGCCAATGTATTTCTATTTTGGGCGATAACATCTTCACAGTAGCACTTGCATGGCAGGTTCTCATCCTCACAGGATCGGCGGGGGCAATGAGTCTGGTGGTGATTGCCCGCCTGATTCCTACAATCGTCTTTTTGCTCATTGGTGGAGTGGCGGCTGATCGTCTGCCACGCCGAATCATTATGCTCTGCTCAGATACTGGTCGTGCACTTGTCGTTGGATTCATCACGCTCCTCAGTGGTTTTCACGCATTACAATTGTGGCATCTTATTGCTTTATCGCTCTTTTTTGGCACCGTTGATGGCTTCTTTTCGCCTGCCTATCAATCTATTCAGCCACAGTTGGTCCCAAAAGAAATGTTGCAGGCAGCAAATGCATTAACACGCTTTGCAACTCTTATGGGCGGGCTTCTCGGTCCAGCAATCGGCGCACTTTGTATAGCGGTAAGTGGCACCACAAGTGCTTTTGCCCTTGATGCATTCTCATTTGTTATCTCAGCTCTCTGCCTTGTGATGGTGTACTTGCCAGCCGTACAAGATATGCAAAATGCAGAGAGAGAGGAAACACAGACGAATATCAAGCCGAAAGGGATACGAGGCGTGATTGTCGATGTTCGAGAGGGACTGAGTTACGTGACTAGTTCAACATGGTTGTGGGTAACGATTTCGATTGCATCGCTCGCCAACATCACGTATTTCGGTCCCATAGCGGTCGCATTACCAAAACTGATTCATGATGTGTACCATCAGGGAGCATGGTTACTCGGTGCTACACAAACCGCGAGTGCGATTGGCGCAATCGCTTCAACGTTACTGCTTGGACAAATTAAACACCTGCATCACAGAGGCTTGCTGGCATACCTAGCCTTACTTCCGTGTGGACTCTCCATCTTTCTCTTTGGCTTGCCGTTACCAACAGCTAGCGAACCATTTGTTGCTCTATGTGCAAGCATCCTATCAGGATGCAGCCTTGGCATCTTTAGTATTATCTGGATCACACTCTTGCAAGAACTGGTGCCAGTTGAGAAACTTGGGCGTGTCAGCAGTATTGACTTGATGGGAAGTTATGTCTTCCTACCTATTGGCCTCGCCTTTACGGGTATCCTTACCGACCGCTTTGGTCCCGCACTTATCTTCATTGTTGATGGTATCCTCACCGTACTTCTGCTGTCCATCGGACTCTGCTTCCGCGACATTCGTCAACTTCAATAGAATGCAGAAATGCTTTTAGCCGATGTTCTCCATCAAATAGACTCGAAATTTGCCGTGAACTATTAGTACTATGTGTATTAATAGGATATTAAAAATACCCTTTTCTGGGAATAGTATCATCAATATCATTGAAATGTTTCAACATGTTTGTGTAAACGTAAATATTTTTTTGAGAAAGATGGGACCTCACGCTTATGCGCGTACTCAACGTTCAAAGGTCTTCTGTACTACGGCTCACGGCACTCTATATCAGCGCGCTTAGTGTCATCGCGCTTTTAGCAGTAGGCGGGCAAATACTTATTCAAACATCATTGCAACGTCAATCGACAGATGCCAACGTTATCAATATTGCTGGTAGACAGCGTATGCTCAGCCAACGATTGAGTAAAGCGGCCCTTGCTATCTCTATTGCACCAACTGAGGCAGAGCGCACGCCACGTATAGCCGAATTGAGTATGGTTACGACGCTATGGCAAAGTTCGCATCAGGGCTTACAACAGGGGAATGCAAAGTTAGGCTTGCCAGGCAATAATAGTCCAGAAGTTATGCAGCTTTACACAAAGATACAGCCAAACTTCGATGCTATGGTAAGTGCAAGTGATGGTTTGCTGAAGGAGGCTCAACAAAACCCCTCGCAGTCTAGTGAAACATTGAGAACAGCAATCGCACCATTTATTCAGACTATTTTACAAAATGAGTCGGGTTTCCTTGTGGGCATGGATAAGATCGTTTCGCAGTATCAAATCGAGGCAGAAGGACGCGTTACTCAACTCAAGCAAATAGAATTGTCACTACTTGCCGTAACGCTGCTCGTCTTGTTCTGTGAAGGTCTGTTTGTATTTCGCCCAGCTATTGTGCGACTTACAAAAGCACTCACGGGACTGGTACAAGCAGAAGAACGCGCGTTGCATGTCGCTGAATTGAAGCGTAAGAATGAGGAACTTGACCTTGCGTTGAATGAGGCACTCGCGGCGAACCTGAAAATAAAATTTCCTGTGCGTGCGGTTGCCTACGGACACTATCAGGTGCAAGGTAGTCAAGGACACATCTATAACGTCCATATCACCGAGGTTGAGGGAAATCAGCTATTGCGCTGTGAATGTCCTATTTACAAGCACAACCTCATTTGTTCACACTTCATGGCTGCAATGCCATTACATAAATCCCTCTTAGAATACCGGAAGCGTGAAGCATTACATATGCCAAACCCACCTTCTCGCTCTGGCAATACAGGCCCGTTTTATAGGAATCAATAGTATAAATATGCACCTCGGCGGTAGGGACCGATGTATCGCATCCTTGTTAGCAATTGATCGCTGACGAGGGCGCGATAATGCAGGTTGACACATGAAAATGGGAATACGAGAGGGTGTGCTAAAGCAGACCCGTACAGGGCTTTCCTCGCTCACGAACCATCGTTTCTCCTGTACGGGTCTGCTTTAGCA
>CAXUHF010000157.1:10505-11812 GCA_964250765.1 uncultured Ktedonobacteraceae bacterium
CCCCCCGCCCCACCCACCCGCTTTTTGGGAGCTGTGGTGTTTTATCTTAACAACACCCTCTCGTATTCCCATCGTATCTCGTTAATGCGCATAATCGGTCCCTACATTTTTCCTTCCCCTTGACAGGTAAGCCTTTGCTTACGTATACTATAGACATGGTACAGGAACAAGAAGACAATAAGATACAGGTAGATGTATTTCACGCTATCGCTGACCCAACGCGGCGTGGTTTGCTTGACCTTATCGCGGAAAGTGAGCAACCTGTGAAGACGCTGGCAAAGGCGTTTTCCATGTCACGGCCAGCAATCTCGCAGCATCTGCGCATTCTTAAGCAGGCAGGATTAGTCGCGGAACGCCAAGTTGGGCGCGAACATCTATATCGACTACAAGCAATCCCACTACACGAGGTTAGTGATTGGGTACACCACTATGAACACTTCTGGCGTGAACACCTCGAACTGCTAGGTGAACATCTGGACACGATGCCATGAATACAAAGCGTATCACACAAAACATTGTCTACCCACACTCACTACAAAAAGTGTGGGCCGCACTTACCGAGAGTAATGCGCTTTCACAGTGGCTTTTGCCCAACACATTCGAGTTACGTGTTGGGCATCGCTTCACCTTTCAGGAAGAAACATATCGTAAACAGAATAGTTGGAATGGCATTATCGAGTGCGAGGTCATCGAGGTTGAACCGTTGCGCAGACTCGCTTACACATGGGCAGCATATCCGGGTCAACTAGAAATGCTCATTTCGTTTACACTGAAACCCGTAGCGCATGGAACGCTGCTTTGTTTAGAGCAAAGAGTGTACACCAGAACAGAGCAGAGTGTAGCATTTGTACAGCAAGCTTTACCATCATTGCATGCACTTTTGACAGGAGGTTTACCGCATATGGCACGCTTTTTCCGTATCGAAGTTGACGAGTCCGCCCTTACCGATGCGCTCTACGATTTTGTCACCGACCCTCGTGCAGCACGCAACGAGCGACCCGTTGTGCAGGAGTTGCATAGTTTTGTCCCCGAAATGGTTTCCGTCCTTGAACACATGATTCTCGATGGCGTCGAGGAACGCAAAGATGTGGCGGAGTACGTCAACTTTGTCTTTGGACGTTAAAAACATAGGAGGTGTTTTACATGGATGTACAAACAAGCATTCCAACTAAGATGCTAACCCTTTATGCAAAGGCACCTGACGAACTAGAAGCTGTTCTTCGTAAGATAACAGAGATGCAACTTGATAAGCGTTTAACCTCTGAAACATGGTCAATTCGCCAAACTATTCATCACATGGTTGATGG
>CAXUHF010000158.1:0-2469 GCA_964250765.1 uncultured Ktedonobacteraceae bacterium
GTCACAACAGAGCCGAGTGCTAGCCCGACGGCGAACCCTAGTCCTAGCTCAACACCTGAGCCTAGCCCAACTCCGAAACCTAGTCCAACGCCTAAGCCTAGTCCGACTCCAAAACCTAGTCCAACTAAGATTCCGAGTCCGACGCCTACGGCAACGCTCGCACCTACAGTCACACCGCAACCTACGGCAACACGTGTGCCTACAGTTGTTCCTCCCCCACCGGTTGGTCTCACACCAACGGCTGTTGGGGCAACACCAACGGTTGGTGTGAAACCAACACGAGTACCTCCAACTCCTGTCGCAACTCAAAAAGCAGGAGCAAGTCCTATACCGCTTCCGACCAGAAGCCAGATGCCAACCGTTGTTCCAACACAGCCTGCAACGACACCAGTTGATATTTCGAGTACTCACAAGAAGAGTATTTCACCCGAACAGAATCCTCTTCATAGCGATTCGCCCATGATACCCCTTGTTGTTGGAACGTTGCTCACCCTTTGCCTTGGCGCTGGCGGCTTTGTAGGCGTGCGGCGTGTACGTACAGCACTGTTGCCTGCGATAGATATGAAAAAACAAAGAGATCATACCTTCGCACATTCATGGCAGCGCGTGCGTACATTGCCACAACAAGCAATACCACCACTTCCCGTACAAGAGACAGGACTACCTTCTTTACCGCAAGACCGTGCTGCATCTCTTCCGAGGATAGAAGTACCACTCTCGGCGATTGACAATGAGGGACCGAAAACGGGTCAGCATCGTCGTTTAGGACCCATACGATTACGTAAGATGACAGAGACGGAGCCACCTGTAGAGACGCAAACAACACTTTCTACGGATATCGAGGATAAGTCGTTCCTCGACGACCCGTTATTACAAGATACGCTCCGTCACTATAGACAAAAAGGGGAAGAAGGAAGATTAATCTAAAACGAGAGACAGAGAGGTTCAGGCGCGTGCCTGAACCTCTCTGTCTCTCGTTTTAGATGTACTAAGAACAACCTTCAGGCCATGCTTTGGGCGAAGCGTGATAAGCGGTTGTAGTTCCACGTGAAAATCTGGTGCAAGCTGCGGCGTGTAGGACTGTAGAATTGTGGCGAGTAGCAATTTTGCTTCCAGTTGCGCGAAGGGCATACCGATACAGATACGTGGACCGCCACCAAAGGGGAAGTATGCCCACGGCAGTATCTTTTTTGCCTCGGTGGGGTCCCAACGTTCAGGTCTGAACACGTCAGCGTCATCCCATAATTCTGGCATATGATGGAGCACCCACTGGCTCATCCCAAAGAGTGTGCCAGCCGGAAAGCGATAACCGCCCATCTCGAAATCTTCTATCGCTCTTCTGCCCATCATCCATACAGGAGGATAGAGGCGCATCGACTCACTTATGACCCACTCGGTATAGGGAAGACGCGCCATATCAGCAACAGTGGGAGCGCGACCCACAAGCACATCTTGTAGTTCTGCCAGCAGCTTTTGACACACATCAGGGTTTTGTGACAGTTGATAGAAGGTCCAGGTGAGCGCGTTCGCAGTCGTCTCGTGACCAGCTGCCATCAGCGTCATGACGTGATCACGTACCTGCTCATCGGTCAGACCAGCCTCACCATCTTGAGCGGTTAGAAGCATTGAAAGCACATCACCTGCGTCACGTCCTTCTGCCCTACGCTCTTGAATGAGCTTATAGATAAGCGCATCAATGTTACGTCGCGCACTCATACGCTTACCGTAACGAGTGAATGGCACGTCGAGATAGACATTGAGGATACGTGCCAGTACGCCACGCCGATTCTCGATCATGCCTGTAAAGTTTTGTCCAAGCGCGTTGACCTGACTGGCAAGCTCGATGTTGAAGAGACTCTTTGCCACAATGCGTAGCGTCAAAGCTTGCATCTCATGGGCTATGTCTATTTTCGAGTCGGCATGCCACGTCTCGACCATTTCTTGCGTATAACGCACCATATCGTCTGCATAGTTCTCAACGCGCTTTTTGTGGAACGCGGGTTGCACGAGACGACGCTGCTGGCGATGTGCCTCACCTTCAATCGTGAGCAAACCTTCGCCCAGCACTTCGGGCAGATCGCCACCACTTTGCAGCGTCTTGAAGTTGCGCGGATTCTCCGTCAGCAGATAGCGTATAAATTCCGGTTTATAGAGCAGCACAAAAGGTCGTTTGCCCATATGAATAGTTGCCATATCGCCATATATGTCATGCATGCGTTGTACAAACGTCAGTTGACTCCGCCCAAAATCGAGCAGATTTCCAAAGACAGGAAGTGCCCTCGGCCCCGGTGGAAGTGTTGTTTTTTGTTGAAGCGTTACCATGTGTATTGCCTTCGTTAGGGAAATATCTTTTATGTATATTGTAACATACGGTAGGGACCGATTTATAGCGGCCAAAAATAGGGGGCCAGGGGGCACACCAGCCCGCCGCGTTTGCCCCACGCCCCGCCACCCACCCCAACCCAAATT
>CAXUHF010000158.1:2479-11585 GCA_964250765.1 uncultured Ktedonobacteraceae bacterium
TCCAAAGATGGGGGCACTGGGGCAACGCATCAGCGACGATTTCGACACTCGACGCGAACCCATCCCAACCCATCTTTGGACGCGATAAATCGGTCCCTACCGGTGTAGCATTCCTGTTATTCCTCATCCATTCCGCGTAATATCGCATCTAACAAAGCTTGTTCGCCAGGGGATGCGGCAGCTTGAGCGTGTTGTTGGCGTAGTTGGAGTAGACGTAGCAGAAGCATGAGGTGACGACTGATGGCCTGTTCGCACTCTCCTGGTTTCATCTCGGTTACGTCGTTAGCGTTCATCAAGAGGATGATACGCTGTTCGAGCACGTCGAGCCATTTGTGCGTGCGTTGCAATACATCGTGCTGGCATTCTTTCTCATCCATTGGGATATCTGACATGTTCTTCATACCTTTCTCTTGTTTTATTTAACGTAGGCGTCGCAGTGAGACCCGAAGATGTGTTCCGCCGGGCAACATGCCAGTTGGCAACACCTCAACAATTTCGTATTTCGGAGCGGATGTGACACTGCTTAGGCTAGCAACGGTTGTGTCTGCAACATAGACGGCACCCGTGAAGTTTGTAGCAAGCGGAGCAATCATGAGCATATCAGCAACACGAGGTGCGGATTGTCCGGCAGTATCGTATACTTGTGGGTCCACGACGCGCAGTGGACGCATAATAACCTGTATCGCTGTATAGGTATAGCTACCGCTAGCAAGCGCAACCACGACGACGGTACGCTGGCGTCCAGCAAAACTTCTTGTCACCACCTGCAACAGATGTTGTGCTTTACGAGCATCAAGCGGCATGTTCCCTCCTGTACGGGTCTGCTTTAGCACACCCTTTTAACAAGGCACTACGAGTATCAAGCGGCATGCTACACCTCGCCCTGTGTGCGGATACGAGCCTGTTCCTCATGAACGTCAAGCTCTTCGCCCGCGAACTGGAAGAGCAGGCGCATCGCGGTTTCATCGCTCACCCAGCCCTCTTGCTTGGCAGCAGTCAAGGCCGAGACGAGCAATTGAGTCGCACTGGCAAGCGTTTGAGAATCGGCAACATCAATTTCAGGAAAGAGAATATCATAACTTGTGTCAATATCGCTAGCAAGAACTTTTGCTTTACGCGCTTCCAGCAATACCCTGTCAAGCAGTGTGCGCAACAGCGCACGGAGAATATGCTGGCGACGCTGAAACTTGAGAAATGTAGGCAGACCCATTTCAGTAGCAGTGGCGCGATTACCATTTGCGCCATCGCTCAGAAAGTGTTCAGGAAGTTGTGCCCCAACTGCCAGCATTAATTTCAAGGCGCGTCCATCCTCGGCGGCCTCGCTCGCGTTAATCTCTGGCTTGACGGCTGACCAGACCTCGGCCTCGTTATGAATAATCACGCTACCGGGTTCGGGAGGGTACGCGTATTCCATCTTTTTGCGGTCAATAGCTTTCCTATCCGCTCCTTGTAAGCGGACATCCCACAAGAACGCACCTTTATATTTGTTGATGCGTACACGGTCCGTGAGCCAATCCTTATAGCGTCGGAGCCACGGCAGGAGCGTAGCAAGGTCGCTTTTGCCGCGTTTCGCGTTCGACACTTTGTTGATACAAAACTGTACAACCTCAGTACCCGCTTGAAACCATTCACCCTCAAGACTCGGTGAGTCACGTATCGTCATAGGTGCAGGGTCGCCTGGAGTCGTGGCAGTTGCTCCAACGGGACGTTTATGAAAGCGGAGCACAGTTTCGATATCGTCGGGATCAGTCTCTATCTCGTCAATAATCGAGGGGTCGATCTGACGAATTTTGACTCTTCCATTCATCCGATTGATATAGAAACGGACAAACTGTTCGCCATACAGAGAGAGTTCGGTACAGAGCGAGTAGACGCGTGTCTCCATATGGTTGTCGGTGTCATTCCAGAAATCCATGAGCACGCGTTGTACTGTTGGGTCATTCGCGGCAAGAGTAACACCTTTACCCAGAACAAAACTCGTCGTAATCTCGATAATCGCAAACGCAAGTGGATTGGCATTGTACGCCTCATAGCACGCGTTGTGAATTTCGAGATACGTACTAGGTATAACATCTTTCTGGTAGAAGTTGTCCGAGAGACGACGCCAATAGTAGTCTTCTTCGCTACTAGTAGCGAGGCGTCCCCAGTACTGGTCTTCCTGTGTGGGACTTGTGGAAAAGGCGGTTGGGTCAATCTGCTCCTGTATCTGCTGTACAGGTGGGGGTTGAGAAGAGAGCCAACGAAGAAATGAGGGTAGTGGCATAGTAAACTCTCCTGTGAGGATTGCTAGAAACGAAGAGGAACGATAGAGAAAGAGTGTAGCCGTGAGAAGTGGCTACACCTCAAGTATACGGATAAGCAAGCAAGCTGTCAAGTGACAGCTACAAATTTGCCAATTGAATACCTACCTTACGCACAATTGAGAGTAATTCTATTAAATCATCCTCTCTTGTTTCGTAATGCAGAATACAGACACGTAAAACGAAGTGACCATGTAGTGTTGTTCCCGTTAAGAACGCTTCCCCACCCGACTGAATCTCTTCCATAATGCGCTTGTTCAACACGTCGAGTTGTTCTTGATTACCTTGCAAAACGGCAGGAATATAACGAAAACAGACAATGGAGAGATTGACAGCTGCCATGCGTTCCATATCTAGCGCATCATCAACTAACCTCGCAAGATAGTGTGCAAGATTATTATGGCGTGTCACGAGATTTTCAAGTCCTGAGCGACCAGCGTGTTGCAACGTCATCCATAGTTTAAGGGCACGAAAGCCACGTGTTTGCTGAAAGCCATATTCAGAAAACCAGGGCAAGCCGCCAAATCCCTTGCCTTCTTCTGTACGGATGTATGATGGAACGAGGCTAAAGGTGTTACGCAGATTGGTAGCATCTCGAACGATAGCACACCCACATTCATAAGGAATTGAGAGCCATTTGTGGGGATCGAGGGCGAGTGACTTTGCGCGCTCCATTCCTCGATACCTTTCTGCCAAACGCTTGTCGAGCACTCCTACTGCTCCATAGGCTCCATCCACATGCAGCCAAAGCTGTTCCTGTTCACATACATCAGCAAGTGTATTTAATGGATCAATTGCACCAGTGTTCACCGTTCCCGCACTTGCAATGACGCAAAATGGCTGTTTGCCAGCTACGCGGTCTTCAGCAATAGCTGCCCTCAAAGCCTCGACATTTATTGTCAAATCATTATGAGTTGGAATGACATGAAGTCCTGTGGCTCCCAAACCTAGCAGTTCTGCGGATTTGCGAATACAGCTATGTCCCTCTTCTGAGAGATACAGAACGAGCGGTGCATGATGAAAAAGACCCTCTTCTCTTACATCCCATCCCATTTTCTTAGCTGCCCAGTAGCGAGCAGCAGCAAGACAGGTAAGAGAAGCCATCGAACCACCACTGACAAGCACTCCCATACTACCTTCCACTGGAAAGCCGACTAATTCTAACAACCAGCGTGTAACACAATGCTCCAGATAAATAGCGGCATGATCGCCTCCAGCACAACTAGGGTCCATAGTAGCCGCTAAGAGTTCTGCCAGGATACCCATGTGTGCTGGCGGAGAGTTTACCCAGCCGAAAAAACGTGGATGTCCATTCCCCATCGGATATGGAAGGATATGTTCCTGAAAAAAATTCAGAATAGATGTTGGGTCGCTTTCCTCTTGTGGAAGAACTTGTTCTAGAAGTGTTTGCCGTTCAGTTGGAAGCATAGGATGAAAGACTGGACGAGAACGAGTTTCAGCAAGGTAATCAGTGATGAGATCAACGGCACGATATCCCAGGCGTCGAAAGGTCTCGCGTTCCACAGCCAATTCGCTTTGCTCATTGTTTATGCCATGATTGTCGAGTGTCATGAGTAGTGGTCTCCTTCTTTTTCTGGCTCCTGCAAGATATGGCGTTGTTGTACAGATGTTTCTGTTACATCCATTGCAAGGTAGTAGACACACAATTCATCGCCAGGGTTGGCAAAAGCATGGAAGCAATCTCCAGCGTAGTAGATGCTGTCGCCAGCATATAGCGTGTAGGGAGTATCATTGATAGTTAACACTAAGGTTCCTTGCTCGATAGCAACGTACTCGCGTGAACCGACCGCATGCGGCGAAAAAACGCCAGCATCGACGTGAGGAGGAATAGTTGTTTGCATGAACTCGAACTCGACTCCTGGTAAGACAGGAGAGAGAATACGACGCACCCATCCAGAAGGGTCACGAACAACATCTTGTTCTTCATGCCGAAGCAGGATAACGCGGGCGTGTTGCTCCTCATCAAGAAGACGTGCAATGCTTGATCCTAGTGCTGTTGCAATCCGATCAAGCACAAGCACAGTTGGTACTTTGCTTCCATGCTCAATGTCAGAAAGCATACTGCGACTGACTCCTGCTTGAAGCGCAAGAGCATCTAAAGAAAGACACCGACGCAATCGTGCAGAGCGAATACGCGCTCCAAGATCAGAGAGATGAAGTCCATTTGAGAAACGTGTTTCTTTCATTAGAAAAATACTCCTCTATAAAAGAGAATATCCTTTATAGAGGAAATAGTCAAGTGCGAACTCTAACTCCATTGTTCAAGACAATAGTGTGTCTCTTGCAACAGATACAACGCACTTCTCGTATACAGAATGAACAGCAGTTCCGTCACAAGGTACGTACAGGAGGAATGGCTCAAATCGGGTGTCTTCATATACTTGTAGAAAGAAACCACGACGAAATAAATAAGAAGATGAAGAGAGCTTATGCGTGAGCAACCAAAGATTTCAGAGGAAAGCCTGCGAGCCTGTTTACAGGACTCCTATGACCTTTCCCCTATCACAATTGAATTTCTTCCCTTAGGGCTGGATTACCAGGCCGGGGTGTATCGGATAGTGAGCGAACAGGAAGCTCCCTATTTTCTCAAGGTCACGTCTAGACTGCTCTACGAACCAAGTTGTCTTGTTCCTCGCTATCTCAGGAGTCAGGGGCTTCCATCAGTCGTGGCTCCTCTTCCCACCAAGAACAATACTTTGTGGACCAGAGTAGATGATTGGACCATAATCGTATACCCCTTTCTCGACGGAGATACAAGTTGGACGGAGATGACAGATGAGCAGTGGAAGGAGGTGGGAACCATCTTCCAGCAAATTCACCAAGTCATTCTACCGCCTTTCGGCTTTGAGTCTCTGCGAAAAGAGACCTTTGATCCAACAGAGTATACTCGATGGATACATAATTTTGAGACTAGTCTTGCTGTTGCCGAGACCCAATATGTACATGAACACAGCGCGGGAAGTGCCTCTAAGCGTGCCCTGCGCTCCTTGTGGATAGCGCATCAGCCTACCATTCACATGGTTATCACTTCCCTGGAAAAGCTGGCGAGCGTGCTCCAGTCACGAACCCTTCCCTATGTCATCTGTCACGCGGACCTACATCCAGCCAATCTGCTCCGAAATCATCTTGGTCATGTGTTTGTGATTGACTGGGATGAGGTGATGCTCGCTCCCAAAGAGCGCGATTTTCTTTTTGTTCAGGAAGCGTCAGCAGATGGCGAGGCACTGCCAGGCACTCCTGCGTTTTTTCAGGGATATGGACAGACAGAAATTGACTGGTTCGCGCTCACGTATTTCCGATATGAACGAGTGGTTCAAGATCTGACCGAATGCGCTCAAGAAGTATTTTTCAGGGACGATTTGGGAGAAGGGACGAAGGAAGATTCAGTCCAGTTGTTTCAAGCAATTTTGGCAGAAGGCGGTGAGATCGATATGGCCTCGCAAGCCTCAGCTCATCTATCCTCTGATTTCGCCATTCCTACCAAGATGATTTCGAGGATCGAGAAAGAGTGGGCTGAGCAGGAGAAACTTGATGCGTGATGAACACCATTTCTGATGCCTCACTAAACTTCACACCTCCATGACCCCCTCCAACGCCTCGACAAACGCGAACGCCGATTGATAGCGTTTCATCGGCTCCAACTCAAGCGCACGTAACACGATTTGCTCTACTAGTGGCGATATGTCTTCATTCAGGAAGCGTAACGGTATCAGTTCTAAACCCTCCGCTTGCTCTTGTACTAGTGTATCTCCTCCATACTGTTTTCTACCCACAGCACCCTGAGCGCACAGTCTTCTTATTGGCGCAACGGGCGCGAAGTGTGTCAATAGCAGATACAGAATAGCACCGAGTGAATAGACATCGGAACGTTCGTCGGCAACGCCATGTAGCATTTCTGGTGCGACAAACACACTTTCTATAGGCTTTTCGACTATAGGAAACGCATGAGCATATGTAAGTGGGACGTTGATGCTTGTCGTCTTCCAGTATGAGGGGGCAGGAGGCCAGCAAGGAAGCAGGATTGGCGACCATGCGGCCCTTCCTCCTCCATTCACAAGAATAGTCGCAGGCGTCAGGGTACCTAGTACGACGCCTTGACGATGCAGACGTGCAACCATGCGACAGAGTTGTGTTGCCCAACGAAGTGAGGTTATAGCATCGATCCACTCAGGCCAGAGTGAGGAGGCGAGTAGGAGCATATCGAGCGGCATTGCGGAATCGTATTCCGGCATTTTTGCATCGCTTAACTGCATCACAAGATAGTGTCTCTCACCCTCGATCCATACACGGTCCCCTTTTGTAGGCAAATGCGACGAGCCGAAGACACTTGGCGCGACAAATTCCTCAAAGGCTGCCGCCTCAATCAGCATACGCATCTGCGCGGGTAGTCCTGTAAGCACAAGTTCGCGGATAGCCACAAGCGGTTCATATCCCTGTTCGTCCTGATCGGGAAGGTCATTTAAGAATGAGGACAACTGGTTGTCTACAGCGAGACGATACCCAATATACAAGTTTAGTCGGGGACGCTGTGCCAGACAGCGCATAATTCGATAACGGCCTTCAAGAATAACGCGTGTTTCCATTCCACCCACCTCATTTCCACATTCCACTCTCTACTCTTTTCAACGAAGTGCGAGAGTATAGTTAACATGTGCAGGATGCATTAGAACAAGGATATACGTTATTTGACATTTTATAGAAAATACCGTAGGATAAGGCCAGCACCACAGTTTTTCGTCCTTTTGCTACTAACTGTACATCGTCGTTCGTTGATGAACGGCCTAACAAAGGGAGTCTACTCGATGGTTGACCGTCCTTCCCGCTCTACTTCGCGGAGAAACCGCAGAGCCTTTCTTCTCCTGCTTCTCATTCCCTTCATCGTCTTGCTCTGGCCGCCTTTTTATAATTTCACAGAGCCAAGATTGTTCGGCATTCCATTTTTCTACTGGTTCCAACTGATGTGGGTCATCATCACAGCCATTATCACCGCAGTGGTTTACTTCGTAGGAGCATAGATTGCTTCTGATCCCCAGCAAGGGTTTGTACTCTCGTCATGCGTTACAGCATGAAAGTGTTCTCGTTCCGTTGCCCAACAACGAAACGGGAGAGGAGTATTTTATCATGGTTCATTGGGACGCAATTGTTATCTTCATTGTATTTTTTCTACTTGTCACCGTCCTAGGCTTCTTTGCTGCCCGTTGGCGTCAAGGTGACTTAAACCAGATTAGTGAGTGGGGTCTTGCTGGAAGACGCTTCGGCACGGTTATCACTTGGTTTCTCCTGGGTGGCGACCTCTACACGGCCTACACGTTTATCGCAGTTCCTGGCGCGATGTTCGCGGCAGGTGCGTTGAGTGGTTGGTACGCCATCCCTTACACTATTCTCGTCTATCCACTCATCTACGTCTTGATGCCTAAGTTCTGGGCCGTATGTAAGCAGCGTGGCTATGTCACAGCCTCCGATTTTGTGAAAGACCGCTTCGGAAGCCCCGCGCTGGCATTAGCGGTTGCCTTCACTGGTATTCTGGCAACCTTACCGTATATCGCCCTGCAAATGTTCGGTATCCAGGTCTCGCTTGCCGCTCTAGGTATTCCGCTCAGCACCAATATTGGCGGTGTCAATGTTGACTTTCCGCTCATCATCGCGTTTCTTATTCTGGCGGCATACACCTACACAAGCGGTCTTCGTGCCCCTGCGATGATCGCGCTGGTTAAGGACGTGATGATTTTCATTGTCCTGTTTGCGACAATTATCTACATTCCCATCAAGCTTGGAGGGTTTGCCCCAATTTTCGCCGCCGTACATCTAAAAGCTGTAGCAAGTCATGCGGCAGCAACGGCAGCCAAGCCACAAACATTCTTTGAAATTCTTACACCCAAGCAGTTCACCGCATACGCCACCCTCGCACTTGGCTCAACACTGGCACTCTTCCTGTATCCGCACTCGCTTACAGGCATTCTCAGCAGCAGCAGTCAGCGCGTTATCAAGCGCAACATGGCACTATTGCCCATCTATTCGTTGATGCTTGGCTTGCTCGCACTGCTCGGCTATATGGCAATCGCGGCGAAAGTGAAGCCTGCGACCGCTAACCTCGCGGTTCCCGCACTGCTCAGTGTCACATTTCCTTCCTGGTTTATTGGCTTCGCATTCGCAGCAATTTCGATAGGCGCACTCGTGCCTGCGGCTGTCATGTCTATCGCGGCTGCGAACCTATTTACGCGAAATATCTATAAGGAGTACATCAAGAAAGATGCGGGAGATAGGGAAGAGGCACAGGTAGCGAAGATCACGTCATTTGTTGTAAAGTTTGGCGCATTGCTCTTTATCGCCTACTTGCCAACGGCGCAGATTATCACCTTTCAGCAACTTGGGGGCACATGGATATTGCAAACGCTGGTACCCGTCTATCTGGGTCTCTATACTCACTGGTTCAATCGTTGGGCCTTGCTCATCGGCTGGCTAGCTGGTATGATCGCGGGAACAGCCATGTTTATTGCAACTGGTCTCAAATCGACGATTTACCCTGTCTTTGGTATTCAGATGTACGTGGGGATCTCGGCACTCTTGCTCAACCTCATTCTCGCCATTGTTCTCACACCAATCTTTGAAGCGGTGGGAGCACGGCGAGGACGCGATATCACGCTACCCGCAGACTACGACGAGGAGGAAGCTCCCGCCGAACCTGTGGAAGTTGGACGCGAAGCGTTAGGATAAAATAGACACAACAAGAAGGTGCAGAATGCGGCTAGCCGCCGGAGGGACGCGAATGGTTTGGGGATTTTTAA
>CAXUHF010000159.1:0-11567 GCA_964250765.1 uncultured Ktedonobacteraceae bacterium
AGACATGGTTCAAATCAATGTGACACATTGAACAATTTAAGTAATCCCCAATAAATTCTGAACCCGCTCAGGAAGCCGTTTCATGAATTAATTTGGTAGTCCAGCTTGTTCAAACTTGTCACATTGATTTACGCTTAATTTGAACCATGCCTAACATGTATTATCACGTCCTTGTTGGTAGTCAATTCGGCACAAGGACGCGATACATCGGTCCCTACAGCCCACGCTTTGTCTTTACCCACCCCTGAATAATATGATACGCGAGACTCAAAGGGGGAGGCATTTCAGGCAAGTCATCTATACTAAACCATAGCGCGTCATCTAGTTCTTGCTCTTCAAGACGAAGCGTACCACCTACGTAGCGCGCTGTATAGCCGACCATGAGTTGATGCGGAAAAGGCCATGTTTGACTTCCAACATACTGTATATCAGTAACCTCTAGCCCGACCTCCTCATATACCTCGCGTTGCACGCACTCCTCAAGCGACTCCCCCGGTTCGGCAAAGCCCGCGATACAACTATAACGTTTGCCCCAACCAGGTTTATGCGTCAAAAGCATACGTTCGCCATCGTGAACAAGGGCAAGAATAGCAGGTGTGACGTGAGGATATGCAGTATGCCCACAGTGAGGACAACGACGTCCCCATGTACCCACCTCATCTTGCGGTACATGCCCACATACAGGACAAAAATTGCTTGTGCGACGCCAGTACAGCAACTGCATTGCATAGCCAACAATGCTATATGTGACCTCATCAACTTGGCTAAAGAGTCCTCGTAACGAAAGTGTACGCCACTCGTTAGGGACGACGAACTCAGGTCCCACCTCACACGTCATACATGGCACACCATCAAACGTCCCTATATAGAGTACTTCCTGCGATTGTAAACGCGCCTCTATCTCCTGACGGTCAGCCTGGATTAGGGCAATGTCTTTTCCGTGTCGCTCTACAAGCACCTCGTCTTTTATAAAAGGCAACCAGTACGCTCTATCTGCTAGAGGTTGGCTGGGTGGGTACGCACGTATAAATGTGGGAAACATAGGATTGTATAAACTCCTGCTCTTAGTTGTTTAGTGCTGACACCATCGTATCATATAGTGGACATTCGCTGTCACAAAATCAGGGCACCCGCAAGGGGATACCCCTCCCATACACGAATGCATACACTGTCATGTCGTGTGGGAGGGGCATCCCCTTGCGGGTGCCCTTGCTACTTGATGTTACCTTAAGACGCCACCTTGAATTGGACGGAGCGAGCTATTGCGCGAATTTGCGGATCAGAGCTTACAATAGAAACCTCTTTGCCTAACTCTTTTGCACGTGTGTATAAGAGCTTCCACACAACCTGACCGCGCAGATGTGTTTGTGGTGGTACGATAAGTGCTACCTGCTGTGCCTCAATATGCTCAAGTCGTTCGCGTACCGCCGTAATATTTTCTTCTGGATCAATGTACACTACCTGCTCATCCGGTTGTTGCTGATATTTAACGGTTTGTTTCTTTGCAGCCATGAATGGTCTCTCCCAAAGTATGTATGTGTATTGCTCTTCCACATAGACAAAAACGCCCTCTTTCTTCCATTCTTCTTGTCTATGGAAAAAGCGGTGGATGTGGTGAAGGAAATGTGTATGATACACTATGCTAAATAATGATACTCGTATTTTAGCAATGTAAGCAAGCACGGCTATATCCTGTGTTGTCAATGTTCATTAGGAGGATACGCGATGCAATATGAGATGATTAAGCTACAGTACGAAGGCGATATTGCCACAATCACGATGAATACACCAGAACGGCGCAACGCTCTTTCACTCAAACATATGGGCGAACTTACGGCTGCCTTTAATGAGGTTGGCGCGAGTACAGCACGAGGCGTGATTTTAGCGGCAAACGGTCCCGCGTTCTGTGCTGGTCATGACTTCGCTGATGTCGTAGATCGTGATCTTGCCGCCACCCGCAAACTCTTACAGGTTTGTACTGCTCTCATGGACACAATTCAATCAGTGCCACAACCTGTGCTGGCTCGTGTACATGCATTGGCAACTGCGGCTGGTTGTCAACTTGTGGCGACCTGTGATCTTGCTGTTGCGTCAACTAACGCCGCCTTTGCGACTCCTGGTGGGAAGGGCGGCTGGTTCTGCACAACGCCAATGATCGCCGTGAGTCGCAACATTGGGCGTAAACGTGCGTTAGAGATGCTCTTGACAGGCGACGCGATAGATGCACATACGGCGGCTGACTGGGGATTGGTTAATCGTGTCGTTGCTCCCGATCAACTTGAATATGAGGCACAACGCCTGATAGAAACCGCGACGCGTGGGAGCCTTGTCGCTAAAGAAATTGGCAAACAAGCTTACTACGCACAGATGGAGATGCCGCAACCTCAAGCCTACAACTATGCCATAGAGGTTATGGCATCAACCTCACAACTTCCCGATGCTAAAGAGGGAATGCATGCCTTCTTGGAAAAGCGCAAACCACGCTTTAATCAACACTAACTCTTTTAATAAGTTTGACAACAAAAGTACTCAGGCTGCTAGCAGCCTGAGTACTTTTGTTGTCAAACTTATTGTTACGAAGCGGACACTCTAGTACTTACCCCTCATAGTATGGATGACCTGTGGTTGAGGAATCATAACCTATTAGGTACTTTGATGCTACTATTTTTCCCTGTCATGCAAGCATACCTCCGATCTTGTGTTATTCTCGCATCAGTATCAAGGGCGCACACGAATACACAGGAAGTTTCATAATATTTCAACAGTATTCATATGTTTCTCCCTTCTTACTGTCAGAAAGAGACCCGTGGGGGTGTCTTTTTCTTAACATGCAAGCTTTTGAAAGGGCAAAAGATGACTACACAACCTCATTCCTGGACAAGAGGACGCTGGGTAGCAATTATTGTTGCGGCAGTGCTTTCTGTAATGTTGCTAATTCCATTAATTTTGAATTTCTCATCAGTTCGAGCCGCATTAGGTCAAAATGTTGGTACTGCCACGCTCTCTGGCAAATTTGTACGGTCTGCAATGAATGTCAATCTCTCGAAACAAGGTACACTCGATTGGGCACATTGGGGCTTGCAGAACAGTAAAAGTTTTGCGCACAAGCAAGGCGTAACACAGAGCATCAGCACTTATACACGCATTGGACATGCTCCCGTTCGGAGTTTCAATAATAGCCCAACAAAATATAGTTGGACCGATGGTAAGCCACAGGCGAATGTACAAAATACAACAACGGGTGTTTGGACATATGGCTTGCATAACGGTTTTCAAATCACCGTCCCTGCTGATACAACAAGTCGTACCTTGAAATTGTACATTGGTGTATGGAGAGCACAGGGTACATTAAAGGCAACTATAAGTGGCAGTGCGGTGAAGTTTAACAATACTGCACTCGAAAATATTAGTGCCACAAGCAACGGTGTATATACACTTACCTATGCAGCAGCTACTGCTGGACAGAAATTGACGGTAGCCTTTACTGTACAAAAAAGCTTTGACCAACTTGGAAATGTAACGCTGCAATCCGCAACTCTGAGTGCTGCGCAAACAACTCCAAATCCAGTCGCAACAACAGGTGTCACCGCGACTGTACAACCAAGCGCAACGGCTGTGAATGCGATGCCAACAACGGGTACAAATCCCGTAACAAACCCAACAAATCCTGCAAAGCAAATTGCATGGCCGGCCTTTGATGGTGGTGGTCAACGCAGTGGTATAAACACAAACGAGACAACTATTACAGCAGCGAATGTTGGCACTTTGACACGCAAGTGGCAGCATGCCTTACCCGCTCTTGCTGACGGTGCACCTGTTGAACTTCCTAATGTCACGACATCTGCTGGTGTAAAAACTCTGTTATTCGTGACTACAAAAGCAGGTAGCCTTATTGCTATAGATGCTGCGACTGGCAATCAGGTATGGCGTGCGGATACCACAGGACCGGGCTTTACCACAAGTTCACCCACGCTTGACCCGAATGGTCAGTTCGTCTATGGTTATGGTATTGATGGCAAAATACACAAGTATGCTGTTGGTACAGGTGCTGAAACGACAATCGGCGGTTGGCCTGTCACAATCACGCTGATGCCAAATGTAGAGAAGGGTTCTTCCCCGATCAATGTTGGCAACGGCTATCTGTACATGGTGACAAGTGGCTATCCTGGTGATGGTGGTCATTATGAAGGTCATGTTGTCGCTATCAATCTTGCCTCTAGTAGAGTGACAGTCTTCAACTCGCTATGTGCGAATATTACACAACTATTAGGACCGACCACATGCCAGCAAGTGCAATCAGGCATTTGGGCGCGTGGTGGTGCCGTAGTCGATCCTTTGACAGGCAATGTGTTTGTCAGTACCGGCAACGGAACCTTCGATGCCAACAATGGTGGACATAACTATGGTGATACTGTGATTGAGTTAACACCCGATCTCACCAAAATAGTTGACACCTACACTCCTGCCAATTTCGCACAGTTACAGGCAAACGACCAAGACCTTGCCAGTGCTGCGCCTGTGATATTGCCGAAACAGGCTAATAGCAAAACGCCTTACATGTTTGTTCAGGCAGGTAAAGACAACACACTGCGTCTGATCAATCGCCAGAACATGTCTGGCAAGGGTGCTCCCAACAACGTCGGCGGTGAATTGCAGGCTATCGGTCTGCCACAGGGAGGCGATGTTGATACGCACCCAGTTGCATGGACTGATGCCAACAATACAACATGGGTCTTTGTCGCAAACTTTACAGGTTTCTCCGCCTTCAAGGTTGTGACCGATGCCAATGGACATAGTTCACTACAAATAGCCTATCAGAATGGTAATAGCGGCAGTTCTCCATTTATGGCTAATGGTGTGCTCTACATTCAGGGTAGCAACGTTCTACGCGCAACAGACCCAACGACGGGCAACGTCCTCTGGAGTAGTTCACAAGCTTCGGCTGGTGGTTCAATCGGTGGCTTGCACTGGCAGAGTCCTATTGTCGTTAATGGTCAGGTCTTCGTACCCGATAATAACGGAAATATCACCGCCTATGCGTTGAAATAGTACGTGTTTTGGGTGTGCTAAAGCAGACCCGTACAGGAGTCGTACATTCCTGTACGGGTCTGCTTTAGCACACCCTATTTTTATGCTAAAACAGGTCTTGCACGCTCAATAATTGTGCTCACATCCACATTCGTAGGAAGCGTTCCAAATGCTCTACCCCAATCTCCGCTCAATCGAGATGTACAGAATGCTTCGGCAACTGCTGTAGGGCCATCTCGTAACAATAACGCTCCTTGCAAGACAAGAGCCATCTGTTCCACAATATGGCGCGCTCGATATTCTACGTTCGTCATATCTTGAAATTCGGAATGTAGCTTATCAATTGCTCGTTGTAGATGCGAATTGTTCCGACCAGATGGCGTAACCTCCGCGAAGAACGCCTCAACTCCACGCGGCTCTTTCCGCATCGCACGTAACACATCCAGACAATTGACGTTGCCCGACCCCTCCCAAATCGAGTTCAATGGAGCTTCACGATAAAGTCGAGGCATGATGCTCTCCTCTACATATCCGTTGCCGCCCAGACATTCTAATGCCTCTGCCGTGTGAACAGGTGCACGTTTAGAAACCCAATACTTCGCGATAGCTGTACCTAAGCGTTTAAAAAGTGCTTCATGCTCGTTTGTTGCCGCATTATCACACGCGTGTGCAAGCCGTAAGGCAAGCGTTGTAGCGGCTTCGGACTCGATAGCAAGGTCTGCAAGAACGTTACGCATAAGTGGTTGATTGATAAGTGCCTGTCCAAAGGCGTGCCGGTAGGTTGCGTGATGCAAGGCTTGTGCGACCGCTTGTCTCATTAAAGAGGCTGAGCCAAGCACACAGTCAAGACGCGTGTAATTTACCATTTCGATAATTGTCTGTATGCCGCGTCCCTCTTCACCTATCAGAAGTGCCCATGTCGCGTCCAACTCAATCTCGCTTGAAGCATTAGAGCGATTGCCCAGTTTGTCTTTCAGGCGTTGAATAAAGAAATTGTTACGTGTACCATCAGGCAGAACGCGTGGCAGTAAAAAGCAAGAGAGGCCACGTGGTGCCTGTGCTAGCACTAAGAATACATCACACATAGGGGCGGAACAAAACCACTTATGCCCAGTAAGCAAATACTCAGCACCAGGTCCTCCGCTACTCATTGGTGTCGCAGTAGTAATGTTTACCCTCACATCCGAGCCGCCTTGTTTCTCGGTCATGCCCATACCGCAGAGTATACCTTGCTTGCTCGTTGCAGTTCGCAAACTTGGATCATATTGCAATGATGTCAGTTGAGGTTCCCACACTGCCGCGATCTCTGGTTGTGTACGCAGTGCGGAGATGGAGGCATAGGTCATTGAGATTGGACAGCCATGCCCGCTTTCTACCTGAGAAAAGATATAGAACGCTGCCGCTCGTGCTACATGTGCTCCTTGCTGGGGACTTCGCCATGGTGATGCATGTAGGCCATGTTTGACCGCCGTAGTGAGTAGTGCATGCCATGCTGGATGAAAATGTACCTCGTCAATACGATTGCCATAGCGATCATGTGTGTGGAGTACAGGTGGATTCTCGTTTGCATCGAAGCCCCAACGAATGATCTCTTCTTTGCCTGAAAGTTCCCCTATGTCTGTAAGCTGCGTCTCTGCCCATGCCGCGCCTTCGCGTTTGATGCTCTCGACAAGTGCTGTATCTTGTAAGAACAGATTATAATTCACAAGTGGCGGTGGCTGGTTGAGTGCTTTGTGCTTATCATCATACACCGTGTGTTTTTGCTCGAATGTGACCACGACAACACTCCTTTCTCAAGACCTAATCAATGTACATGCCTCGACAGTGAGGCGTAGCAACTGTGCCATTCCGTCTGCGATAGGTGGAACCTGAATATACTCCTCTAGCGTGTGTGCGCGACCAGCGTAGGTGACACCAATACAAAGAGCAGGAATGTTCAGGCTAATCGGAATATTCGCGTCTGTACTCGATGCTGCATAGCTTGGTTCGATACCCAACCAGTGCAGCGTTGTAGCGGCTAACTGTACAAGTGGGTCTGTTTGACTGCGCGCTCCCGCGGGACGTTCACCAAGCACCTCAATCTCTGTTTGCAAGCCCTGCCCTACCTTTTGCTCCACAAGAATACGTACTCTATCCGCAAGCTGATGAAGCATGGTTATATCGGTTGAACGAAGGTCAATAATTGCTGATGCACTCGGTGCAATCGTGTTGACGCTGGTACCACCCTCGATGAGTCCAACATTGAAAGTTGTCTTCGGGGTCTTTGGCACATCAAGGTCAGCGATAGACGCAATAATTCGCCCCAAACCATGAATCGCGCTTGGTTGTCCAAACGAGCCAAACGAGTGTCCTCCGGGACCACGTACCGTAATACGCCAACGTTGTGAACTAACCGCAGTGTTCACAATAACACCAAGTCGTCCATCAATGGCGATTACCGCCCCTACATTGTTGCGATAGCGTTCAACGGCTGCTCGTGCGCCACGCAAATTTCCCAGACCCTCTTCGCCTACATTAGCAACCGCGAGAATGTCGGTGTCTGTCTCGATACTCAGTTCATCCAGTAGCGTAAAGACACTTATCATAGCAGCAACACTCAAGCTATTATCACCAATACTGGGACCGCGCATGACATCACCATCACGCGTAACCTGAATAGGTGTTGTCGCAGGAAAAACGGTATCTATATGGGCAAGTAACATCAAAACGGGACCGATACTATGTTTTCCACGACGTACATATACGTTGCTCATAGCGTCAATTTCGGGAGTATAGCCACGTTCACGCCATAGTGAAGCCACAAATTCCGCTCGTTTACCCTCCTCTCCGGTTGGCGCAGGTACCTCACAAATATGTTGTGCCAGTGTCGCAATCTCTTCCGTGTGACTACGAGCGATACTGCGGAATCGTTCAAATATGTTAAGTGCCACAATCACCCCCTTCTAGTTATCCAAAATACCACTGAGGCCAGACATGTGCTAGTGTAAATATGACAGCACAAAGTATCATAGTTATGAGAATGCACGCGCCGATATATTGTCTTTTAGGTTCTGCAAGTGCTATGAGTCCTGTAGCAAATATAGCTACACCGATAAGTGATGAAGTATGGGAAATGAAACGCAGAAAGCCTAGTGCTGGTTGCGCCTGAGCAAGAAAACCACTTATATAGAATAGAAAAGGTAACATACCAGTAAGTGTACCTATGATAATGGAGCGCATATTTTCGATAATGGCGCGCACATTTTTATATAAAAATGGTCCTCCAATGCCATATCTTAATGTGAGTAAGCGTGCCTGCACTGCTTCCATTGTCGCTGGACGCTTATAGACTTCACGTTCAAGCATTGAGTCGAGCAAAGGTTGTATTTTCTGTAGAGGAGGTTGTGTACCTGTGGTTGTGTCATCCGAAAGGTCTGTACCTGTGAGCAGTGTGAAGAGTGTTGCACCGAGGCCATAGATATCTGTCTGGGCCGATGTTTGCCTGATGCCATACTGTTCTGGGGCGGCATAGCCAGGGGAGCCAAGCGGCATTGTGTCTTTGCCCTTTCCTTTAACATACTGTCTGGCAATGCCGAAGTCGATGAGATAGAGATGCCCTCGTGGTGTACGCATAATATTGGCAGGTTTCACATCACGGAAGATAATGCCATGTTTTGTATGCAGGTAGTCAAGCACTGTGCACAATTGTATTCCTATACGCAGAACCTCACGCTCCGATAGTTTTCCACCAGGGACACGTTTAAGGTATTCTTCTAATGTCTCGCCCTTTACAAGCTTCATGATGAGATACCAATGTTTAGGGTCTGTAAAGTGCTGATAGACAGTAGGAATATATTTATGATGCAGTATTGTTTGTAGCTTGACCTCACGGTTATACGAGTCGGTGGCTTGAATGATATCACGAGGCGAGAGGTTGTCAAGATTGATCTGTTTGACTGCGACGAGTTTGTTGAAGCGTTTTTTATCACGTGCTTTATAGACGATGCCGAAGCCACCTTGTCCAATCTGCTTTATAATCTTATAACGCTTGTTCAGCACAAATCCTGGTGGCAGTGGTCCTACGGGTTGTGTTGTCTTTTCAGGTTCGGCAAGCTGATATGCGATCTTGCCGTTACCAACTGGAACCTGTGTAAATGTTGCGGAGACATTGGATGTAGAGGAAGGTGGGGCAAGCGGTGTATGACAGGCAAAACAATAGGGTAGCTGACCAGAATTGGCTGCTCCGCATTCTTCACAAAAGAGCATTGCATTCATCATATGCTACGTTCCTACGCCTTTTTCTTTTTTGTTCACACAGGTAAAACGCATTGCATGACACAATAGTTGCTTTTTGTTTTGAAGAATGTCAACTGTAGGAGTCTAATTCTATTACATCTTGTGAGCATACCACAATGTTAGTAGGACATCCGCAACGTTTCATCGCTCTCGTAAACGTTGTCTATTGCCAACAGGGTGTAGTAATAGAATTAGACCCCTACAGGGTTATGTATTTCTGTACGGGTCTGCTTTAGCACACCCAATATTAACGACCTGCGGGCTTGATTTTCTCGACTTCGGGAATAATGTCTGTTGCCAGGATATCAAAGGCATCGATATTTTCAACATTCGGCATGCTGAATAGGGCATGGTCGATACCGAGTTCTGCCAACCCCGCGAAGTATTCTATCGCTGCTGCTGGCGTCATGCTACCATTGCTGCCATCACGAGTAATAGTCAAGACATCAAGTGTGGTCTTCTCGATTTGCTCATAGGGTCGCCCCACTGCTTGACAATGACCCTGCAACACTTCAAGCTTACGCTTCAACTCGTCTTTACCTAACCGCGCAAAGAGGTTACAGGCATCGCCGTACTGTGCGACAAAGCGAAGTGTTTTCTTCTCGCCTGTACCCCCAATCAGAATGGGTGGATGTGGTTTCTGCACCGACTGCGGCGAGTTAAGCGTACGTGCGAGTTGATAATGCTTACCCTCAAATGGTTTAACCTCGCCCGACCACATCTGATGTGCAATCTGTAACGTCTCCTCCAACCGCTCGAAGCGTTCTGCTGTTGGTGGAAAGGGAACGCCGAGGCCCGCATGCTCTTCCTCATTCCAAGCCGCACCAATACCTAAATAGGCACGCCCATGTGACAGTACATCAAGCGTCGTTGCTGTTTTGATAAGTAGACCTGGATAGCGATAGGTAACGCCCGTTACCATTGTTCCTAGCTTGATGCGGTTTGTGTGCCCTGCCGCAAAAGCCAGTGCG
This sequence comes from uncultured Ktedonobacteraceae bacterium, assembly GCA_964250765.1. Classification (GTDB taxonomy): domain Bacteria; phylum Chloroflexota; class Ktedonobacteria; order Ktedonobacterales; family Ktedonobacteraceae; genus JBBQVS01. Next base: position 10,275 of record CAXUHF010000159.1, read on the forward strand.
CTCCATCCCTCAAGCATCTCGTTCTCGGCTGGGCCAACATTGCGAATCTGGAAGAAGTGATCCATGACCCAGAAGCTGTAGATACCTGCACGTTCCGCGCGCTGTGCAATCAAGCCAAATGTATCGCCAAGGTTGTTTTGTCCATTCGACCATGTAAAATTGGGAACCTGTAATCCTAAACGCATGTTTATGTTTCTCCTGTTGGCTAACGTAATGATGTAGTTTGACAAGATACCTGGAATGTAGGGGCCTTAATTCATTACGCCCTCGTCGCGCATCACACGTTGCACAGGGCGTAATGAATTAAGGCCCCTACATTCCCAGGTATCCGCATTGTTTTATCAAACAGCATCATTGTGGTATTGTTTACATCAACAGTATACTATAAAAAAAGACATAAAGCAGGGAGACCCTTGCGGTCTCCCTGTTACCCTATTCCCACACAAGCGCAACTTTGCCCGTTTGACCACTATCAAATAATTCATAAGCCTCTTTTGCTTGCGCTAACGTAAAGCGGTCCGTAACCATCACATCTGGATGCAAACCCCAACGCATAAGGTGCTCCACAAGTTCTTCCATTTGTGGCAAGCTACATACCCAGGAACAGTACATCGTGTGACCTATAAATCGCTCGCAGATCGCTTCCACACAATGAAGATGCCTTCATGGGCAGCAGTACCTGCCCATGTCCCGGCTCAGGTACCGCGAACTCTTTCGTCTCAAGACGATGATCTCCAGGTAACACAACTCCATGCATCGTTGCCATACGGCATGATTTCTTTCTAAATACTTCTCATCGGCAAAGAGACTCGATGCTTCCTATTGTATCTTCTATCTCGGTCTAGCATCAATCAACGTGCATGCTTCCTTTTGCATATTCGTTGCCATCTTCTGTATCTCCAACGCAATCAAGGAAGCGGTAAGCGGGTCTTTTTGCGAAAACGCACGCTGAAAATACGAAAACCCTAGCAACATCTGCGTTTGCATCTTTTGCCAACGTTCCCACGTGAAGATCACAAATGGCACAGCAAACCCTTGCTCCTCAACCACGCTAAACGCATTTCGTAACTCTGCTATCGTCATCGTGTCCTTTTCCATACTACATCTTTGTCCTTTCACTATTCAACAATCGGAGGTGTACCGATGAAATCTGCCTATGATGTATTTGAGGATTGTAACCCATTACATTCCCCTTTCCCCTTTATGATAGGATACAGTTGCTTGTTCCTCTATGATAACACCTTGATATGTTGTACGGGCGCAATGGACTGTAGGGCACAATTGCTTGCGCCC
>CAXUHF010000160.1:0-11464 GCA_964250765.1 uncultured Ktedonobacteraceae bacterium
AAGACCACGAAGATTAGATATTAAATGATTTTTTTAATTTCATCGTCACGTTGTTTTTTTTTAATTTTTAAAAAAAAAAAAAAAATTTGGCCAGCTAAAAAAAAAAAAAATTTTTTTGTTTTTTTAAAAATTTTTGTTTTCTTCATTTTTTTCACATATTATTTGCAGCACAACATTTGGGAAAACAAAGGCAATTTATGCGATTGATAGAGAGGATGCTTGATCAGAACGTCCATTCACGGGTGCGGATTGCGCGAGACGATAGACCCACGGCACAATCTCGTTGGGTGCAAGGTGCGCGAGTTGGACAAGATACTTCTGGTTACGTCTGACCAGATAACCACGTCCAGGAGCCATATCGCTCATACGAACTCCTAGTACCTGTGGATCGTTGGGATCACCACCAAGCACAATGCCGAGTCGTGCGGTACGTACTGAGGTGAGCAATGGGTCACTGCGCATCAAGTCGCTTGCTGGACCCGCGACAAGAATATGAAAGTGTAGGTCGCGCGCTTGTGGCATAAATTCTTTCAGATCATTGAACGGATTTTTGGACAAAACACTCAATTGATCGTAGTCGTCAATGACCAGCACAAGCGGAGTCATTGAAGCTCCCAGGACAACATTGAGATCGTCTTGCATCTGCTCCAACTCTTCACGCAATTGGGCGCTACGTTTGCGCAACTCTTCTTTGAGTTTCTCCATAACCTGATTGAGCCGTTCCTCAGTGTCAGCATACATACAGATGTTTGGTAGACGACGCATGAGACGGGAACCACGTCGGAAGTCTACGAGTATAACCTGGGCATGTCTATTTGTTGGCGTCGCCAGCATCAAAAGACACGTTTGCAACACTGTTGTACGTCCACTGCCAGGACCACCCGCAACCATTGCATGAGGTGTATCCGCATTCAAGTCAAGCGCAATTGGACGTAGTGTAAAGTCCTCCATTCCGACGCGAACTGAGAGTGCCTGTGATGGCGCAACACTATCTACGATGTTTCCTTTCGCGCCTCGACCAGACACAGCATCCATCAGAAAGTAGTCGGCACGAACATATTCAGGCAAGAGTCGAATGGGTGGAGCTTGCGTCACTTTTGTCGCCTTACCATCACGGAGAAAGCTTGCGACCAGAATATCGAGCTGGCTCGTTTGCTCATCATCGTCCTCTCCTGGCACGGGCAATGCGATATGCACCTCTTCAAGTGTCTTCCCGCGTTTATAACCACGTCCAGGCGTAGCGGGGTCAATCGTGGATGCGTCGTTCTTACCCACCAGGATCAGCGAGTCGGTATACTCGACTAACCGCAAGCCGATACGAAGCTCAAACAAACTGAGTAACTGCATTGGCACTGATACGGGGCGATCCACCGATAGCACAAGATAGACGCCATACGTACGACCTTGGCGCGCAATCATCAACAAGCGCTCAAGTTCTTTCTCGTGTGCCTGCTTGAAGTCAACAAACTTGTCGATGACCAGCACAACGGCGGGCATCTCTGGCAAGTCGCTCTTTTCGGCACGTCTGCGCTGATAGGATAGAAAATCGTCAAGCTGATTAGCTGTACAATATTTCTTTCGCTCTTCAATAATACCTTCGAGTTTGCGCAGGAGACGACTAATATATTCAGCATCGCTTTCGCTAAAGACACCGCCTACATGAGGTAACTTCTCGAACACACGCAATGCCTGTCCACCGAAGTCGATCAGGTAAAGATTTAGTTGCGTGGGCGTATGCGTAAGAGCCAGCGACGTAATCAGCGTACGCAGAAAGACACTTTTGCCACTTCCAGAAGCGCCACCGATGAGGATATGCCCACCGTTACGTGGCATGTCGAGTAACCACGGCTCCTGTCGCTGCTCCATTGGCAGATCGATCATCCCCATTGGACATGTTAACCAACCATACGTCGGTTGTTTACTTTCGGCAGGTTGCGCGGGAACCATGCGCCTCACCTGTTTGTAGACTTCGGTTAGATTGATACGGTTTGGCAAGGGCGCGGGCCACGGCTTGAAAAGTTCTAACCCTATCGTCTCCTGATATGGCTCAATGAGGTCCATTAAGACCTTCTGATCAATGATCTCGCCATTATTTGAGGCAGCTTGCTTCGCAGCTAAGGCCGACTCATTTGCAACCCGTGCGGGTAGCGAGATGCGCGCACTCTGAAACAGATCGAAGACCTCTGAGCCAATTTGGAAGTAGGCACGACCAGGAATGGTGCTTGGTAATAATGCAGCCTCCGAACGTCCTAACATGTCGCGGCTGTCTTGCAACGAGGCAACACGAAGACAGATACGGAACTTGAGGTTTGACCAGATATTGGGATTGACTGAACCAGTTGGCTTCTGAGTTGCCAGAATCAAATGGACACCGAGACTACGACCCTTTTGCACCACACTGACAAGCCCCTCCATAAAGTTCGGATGCTCTTTCGCCAGTTCCGCGAACTCGTCGATGATAATAAAGAGATGAGGCAACGGTTCAAGACTCTTTGGATTTTGCGCTCGCATAGCAATGTATTCAGAGATTTTCTTGGCATTCGCGCTACTCAATACGTGCTCGCGACGTTTCAACTCGCTTTTGAGTGCTACTAATGCACGTTCGGTCAGTTTGCCACTCAAGTCTGTCACCATACCAACCGTGTGCGGTATCTTCTCAAACGGCTTGAATGCTGCACCTCCCTTAAAGTCCACAAGTACAAAGTTTACGAGGTGCGGATGATGTGTTATCGCAAGCCCAACAATAATAGATTGCAGTAGTTCGCTTTTGCCAGCACCCGTTGTACCTGCAATGATGCCGTGAGGTCCATGTACATTGTCATTAAGATCGAGCCAGACAATTTCGTCTGCATTGCGACCCATTGGCACGCGTAGCATACCAAAGCGTGGCTGACTCCCACTCCCCCACCATTTTTCAGGATCAACCTGATCGGCGAATGGTATATCGAGTAGATCGAGCAAGCGCACATTGGTTGGAATATCGGCGGCATCGTCATCATCACTCACCACATGAATTGCATTAAGAGCACGCGCAATACGCCGCGCATAATCAAGCTCTATCTTGTCTGCCTGTACACCTTCGAGCGTCTCACGGTCTACACCAATACCAGCATAGGTAAGCATACACTCTTCCGAGAGACGCACGATACCTCGGCATTGACTTGGAATAGCCTGTTTTTGTGCGACAAGGTAAATGACAGAGACCCCAAGTTGCTCGCCCAGTTTAAAAGCATGTGTCAATGCTGGATGCTGACGCACATCTACGTAGTCATGGACTAGCACGACGAGATGCGGTAGCGATACAGGTTGCATCGTAGTTGCACCAGGAGTGCTATTTTGTTCCGCCATCTTAGAGGCACGTTGGCTCAGTTCTTCCAGCATGAAGTTGAGTAATTGTATTGCCTCATCCTCACCCACTGCAGTAAGCCTTTTGAGTTTACAGCCCTTGAGCGGTGCCGTATGGGGCAAATCAGTCATCCACTCCCAATCCTGCTTTTGCGACTGTGGATAGATGCCAAGAATCCGCACATCTTCCGGTGAGTGATGCGTGGCAATTTGACAGATCATCTCATGAGTTAGCGCCGCTACATCCTGTCGGCGTCCGGTGATGCCCAACGACTTCACTCGCGGCAACGAAATACCACATGGAATATCATCGACAAACGTAAAGTCATGTTTGAAGCGTTGCACCTCTGCCGCCATTGAATCAACTGACTCAACCTCTGGAATGTTGAGTGTCACCGAAAATGGTTGCTTCCCCTTACCAACACGGACAGTTAGAAAATCGGGGTCGTCGGGCCGACGCTCCCACAGGTGTTCGCGCTGCTGAATCTGCTCCTCAAGCACCTCTGGATCAGGATCGGTCAACAATGCCACCAGACGTTGTTCCTCGGCTTGCTTTTTGAGATATGTGCGTAGCTTTGCCAGCAATTTTTTGTACTTCTTATCGTTTTCGCGGTTTGTGCGCCGTACCGCCTTCGCCTTTTGCCTCGTCGTAATGATAGTGTTCACTGGACCCATCACAGAAAAAATCGCCATCGGCAAGAGAAACGCGAGCTGCTGCAAAGAAGCATGATTAACAAAGATATAGATACTAAATATAATGCTAACAGTAAACAAAGGCATAAGAATAGGGAATAGACCCACAGGTGGAGGTGGCTGCTCCTTTGTAGGTGGTTTTGGAACGTCAATCGTCTCTTTTGATGGCAACATAAAGATACGAGGGGGACGGTTGAACACCTCCGGCGGCGCGTTTGTGACGTTTCCCATTTTTGGATCGACGGTTTGCACTTTTTGCATAACGGCTACCTCTTGCGCTACATAGAATCTACAATCGCAAGGCACGTAGGGACCGATTTATCGCGTCCTCTTGGCGATCAAACGCTGGCAAGGACACGATAAATCGGTCCCTACAAATTACACCCTCGTTCAGCCATATAAGCCGAACGAGGGTGTAATGAATTAGACCCCTACAGACAATGTTCGATTCGACTAGAGGCTCTGGTCGGCCTGCTCGAAGCGGGTGGCGGTATCTTGCAGGTGATTGCCCAGGTCCTCACCAGTTTGCACAATGCGTTGTGCTGCTGAACGCCAGTCCTGATACATCTGCTCGTAACGCTGTCGGCTCACGCCCTGCCAGTCGCCCTCGACCTGATTGGTCGTGTTCTGGATTTGTGGCTCGATGCTGTTGTTGATCTCTTCGTTCAACTGATAGAAGACGCGTCCCAATTGGCGAAGCAGGTCTGTATTAATATGAATTGTGCCCATGAATAAATTCCTCCATAGATATAATAGTGGTGAAATGACGGGAGAAGCTTTTACGTAGTCTCTCCCGCATAATAACAATATTTTGGGATGGTTTAGAGACTCTGATCGGCCTGCTCGAAGCGGGTGGCGGTATCTTGCAGGTGATTGCCCAGGTCCTCACCAGTTTGCACAATGCGTTGTGCTGCTGAACGCCAGTCCTGATACATCTGCTCGTAACGCTGTCGGCTCACGCCCTGCCAGTCACCCTCGACCTGATTGGTCATGTTCTGGATTTGTGGCTCGGTGCTGTTGTTAATCTGTTCGTTCAACTGATAGAAGATGCGTCCCAACTGGCGAAGCAGGTCTGTATTAATATGAATTGTGCCCATGAATAAAATCCTCCATATTCGTGAGAACAGGGTCATAGCTGTTCGTCACATCTTTTTTTATATTTGGTAGACCAACCTATGCAAAGGACAAATAAGTATCCGTTCCACACATTCGTTGTCACACGTTCGTCTACTCATTCGCAGTATAAAGACCCCCACCAAATAGATAAAAGTACATATAAAAAATTAGCGCGGATAGCCCTTTTTTCCGCACCTCTGGACCAAATTTTGTGGATAAGTACGTGGATAACATTGTGGATAAGTAAGGATAACTTCCCTATGGCGGTGGATAAGTGGGGGATAAGTCAGAGTTACACTGTATTTACGCTTCTTTTGTGCTCAACATATATCCAAAGATATCCACATATCCACATTACACAAAAATGGGGGTGGTTGATTTACCTGACATTTTAGTCTACACTTTGGAAACACGCGAGAGTGGAGAGAGCAACTCACACACAAAAAAACACCGCAGCATGCTATTCCCTGCATGCCCTTGTGTCGAACGTATGTGCGAACAAACGTGCTATAATGCACGTCAAGAAACAGGCAGACGCACCTCGGTTTTTGGATACTCGTAGCGTTTATTCTTGAAACCTATCTATATATTTGTCAAAAAACATTTTTTATCCCGTAGTATATGCATGCGTAGATGGAGAGCTTAAGACGTGGAAAAGCTGTTACCACAAAACATCGAAGCCGAGAGCGGCGTACTCGGCAGTATCATCATCGACCCAGAGGCCATCGTCCAGATAGCAGATTTTCTCATGGCGGAGGACTTTTACCGTGACGCACACCGCACCATCTACGAGGTTATTCTTCAACTCTATGAGCAACAGCAGCCAGCCGATTTCATCACGATCTGCGATGAACTAGAGAGTCGTGGCAAACTAGAGGGCGTCGGTGGTCCAAGTTATGTAACCTCGCTCATCAATCAAGTTCCGACCAGTGGCAACGTCGAATACTACGGACGTATTGTCGAGCGAACCGCTATCCTTCGTCGCCTGATTCATGCAGCTGGCGAGATCGCCGCAACTGCGTATCAAGAGAGCGACGCCGATGTCGCGCTTGAAAAGGCCGAGCAGCTTATCTTCAATATCAGCCAGCGTCATGCCCACGCCGATTTCTCGCCCCTGCGCGACATCCTCTCGGACTACATGTCGAAACTGGACCAATTGCACGAGCGGCGCGGCAGCATCGTCGGTGTACCCACAGGTTTCGCCGACCTGGACCGCCTCACTGGAGGGCTACAACGCTCCGACCTGATTATTTTAGCTGCGAGGCCGGCCATGGGGAAGTGCGTTCGGGCAGATACGTTAATTGATAATCCGATTACAGGAGAAAGACTTACAATAGAGGAATATGTAAAGCGTCAAATTCCGCAGGTATTGAGTATTTCAGACGAAGGCAAAGTACGCTCAGCAGCAATATCACATTGGGTAGATAGTGGGATACAACCTTGCTACCGTGTGCAGACACGCTTAGGTAGAATGGTAGAAGTCACAGGCCATCATCCCTTTCTCACAGTGCAAGGTTGGAAACCACTACATGACCTGAGCGTAGGACAACGCATCGGCGTGCCTACTTCTGCACCTGTCTTTGGTACTGATGAAAGTCTATTACTGAATAAAGTGCGCTTGCTTGCATATTTTATTGCTGAGGGTGGGCTTACAGGAACTTCACCAGCATTTACAAATACAGACCCTATCATAGTCAGTGACTTCAATTCGATTATTGCGAGCCACTTCCCAACCTGCGCCATTAGGCAAGAACGCATTACGTATACTGTGGCACAACAAAAAAATGCATATACACAACGAGGGATAGCGATACTCCCAACAAACCCTGTTACTCAATGGTTAAGAGAATTGGGATTGATGGGCAAGCTAGCCAAAGATAAGTTCTTTCCTGCTTGCGTTTGGACATGGAGTCGTCGTTATCTTGCTGAGTTCTTACGTGTATTAATGAGTTGCGATGGCTGTATCTACTCGTTTAAAGGTGTGCCAATCATAGAATTTACTGTCGCGTCACAACAGTTAGCTGATGACGTGAACCATGCCTTTACACGTTTCGGCATCATTTCAAAATATTGTCGCAAGGGTGACAATGCATGGCGTGTTGAAATCACATCACCTGAAAGTGTACGGAAATATCAGCGCGAAATCGGTTGGATTGGCGAGAAGACAACGCGGTTTGCGGAGTACGAACATGCCATAACGTCAAGAGGTGGTAACTATGGACATGCTCCAAAAGACGTATGGCAAATTATACGTGCTGATGTTCAGCAACGAGGCTTGTCGTTGTCAAAGCTTGCCTATGTTAGCGGACAAACAACCAAGCAAGGTAAGTACGCTGGTTACAAAGCTCATACAAATCAAAGTATTTCTCGTACTCGTCTTTCGGCGTTTGCTGATGCACTCGATAGCCCAACTCTACGCTTTATTGCTAGCCCTGATATTTATTGGGATGAGATTGTCTCTATCGAGGCTATTGGAGAACACCAAGTCTACGATTTGACGGTGCCTGATGGAGCAAACTTTGTCGCGCAAGATGTCTTTGTGCACAACACATCATTCGCCCTAAGTCTAGCTCATAATTCAGCCATCAAGCATAAACAGTCTATTGCGGTGTTTAGCCTTGAGATGAGCAAAGAGCAGTTGGTACAACGCTTCCTCTCGATGGACGCTGGTATCGACCAGCAAAGGCTGCGTACAGGTTGGATTGAGGACGACGAGTGGGAACGCATCATCTACGCAATGGGTACACTATCTGAGACAAGCATCTGGATTGATGACACGGCGGGTATCTCCACAATGGAGATGCGTAGTAAAGCTCGCAGGTTGCAAGCAGAGCATGGTGTCGATCTGATTATCGTTGACTACCTACAGCTTATGCAATCAACGGCGGGTGGAGCGCGTAACAAGAACCGTGAGCAAGAAATATCCGAGATTAGCCGTAACCTCAAAGGCTTGGCGCGTGAAATCAATGTGCCAGTATTGGCATTAGCCCAGTTGTCGCGTGCAGTTGAGAGTAGGTCATCGAAGATTCCTCAATTATCGGACTTGAGAGAAAGCGGATGCCTTGCAGGTGATGCACTTGTTTATTTACCTGATGAAGGTGTTTACCGACCGATTGAGAAACTAGTTGGCAAAAGTGGCTTTCGTGTATTGGCACTAAACGAAGCGACATGGCAACTCGAAGCGCAACCAGTGACAAACGCCTTCTCGACCGGAATTAAGCCGATATATAAGATGAAAACACGCTTAGGACGTTCTATTCGAGCAACGGGAAATCATAAGTTTTTGACGATACACGGCTGGAAGCGTCTTGACGAACTTTCTATGGATGAGAGAATAGCGTTGCCACGCATCTTGCTGGAGTCAACACAAGTGATTAAGAGTAATGATGAACATGCTCAGAAGGATGTGTATTGGGACAAAATCTTCTCGATAGAACCGGATGGCGAAGAAAATGTGTACGACCTGACGGTAGCTAAACATCATAACTTTGTCGCTAATAATGTTATTTTACATAACTCAATTGAACAAGACTCAGATATCGTCATGTTCATCTATCGAGATGACGTGTATAATCCAGAGTCGGAACGCAAGAACATCGCGGATATCATTATCGCCAAGCATCGCAATGGACCAGTTGGCGAGGTCAGTCTCTTTTTCCAGGCCAGCCAGACGCGCTTCCGCGATCTGGAAGTCTCACCACCAACAGAATAACAGGGGGGAGACACTATGACATCTATGCATCATAAAAATAATATTCATGCCGACGATATGACTTCCTTTACAGGTTTCCCTTCGGGGAAGAAAAATCCGTATGTGCCCATACCAGAAATCTTCTTTACGCAGGTGCTACCGGAGATTGAGGATAGTGCCGAATTAAAAATTACACTACACCTGTTCTGGCTCCTGGCACAAAAACAGGGGAATCCACGCTGTACAAGTGACCGCGAATTGCTCTCGGATAGCATACTGTTGCGTAGCTTACGACGACGAGGCGATCCACGTCCGGCCGAAGAACGGCTCCGACAGGGATTAGATCAGGCAGTCGCGCGTGGTACACTGTTGCGGATACACCTAAAACTGATGAGCGAGGGTGGGAACGGAGCCGAAACCATCGTTTGGTATTTCTTTAACACAGCTCGCAGTCGTAAGGTCGTTGCGGAATTACAAGGGGGTGAAATGATTCCTGTTCGTTTGCTGAATCCGGTAGAGGAGCAAGGACGAGATGAACAGGAGAATAGTCAGGAAAGCTTGCAAACTATAGAACAAACGGTAGGAAAAGGGTATACTAGTAGTATAGAGCATATACCAGCACGTCACACACAAAATGTTCAGGTGCAAATAGAACGTCCTAATATTTTTGTATTATATGAGCAAAATATCAGTTTACTCTCTCCGTTAATTGCTGAAGAACTAAAAGACGCGGCAGATCAATATCCTGCGGAATGGATTGAAGCGGCATTCCGCGAAGCGGTCCAGCAGAACAAGCGAAAATGGAGTTATATTCGCGCCATTTTACGGCGTTGGGAAACGGAAGGCAGGCAATCATGGAACGCCTGAATGATATTATGGGTCGGACGGCGCAGCGACGCCACAATTATTCTGAACAACGGTCGCCACAGCCACAAGGCCAGCAGGTGCAACAAAATCAGCGACCAACTCAAGCACAGCAGAGCCAGCAACAGCCAAACACGCGTCCCGCCTCGCGTCCACCATTGCGTGAGCAGAATGCACGGCTGGGTCAGCAACGTCCCTATATCCCGCAGAGTCAGCCAGCAGGAACGCGTAGTCAGCAGGAACCCACGAACTACGAGGGACGCTCTTATGGACAACAGCCAGCCGTGCGTCCAGTACCCGCTCGTCCACAACAATCGGTATCACAACGTCCTGCCATGAACAGGGCAAATTCGTATCCATCACAACGTCCAGAACGACAGGTTGTGCAAGAGCAACCACTTGTTCATCCGCTTCAAACGCGACCTATGTATGTACAAAACTATCGCGCTGATGAATATGCGCTCTCACCCGTAGTATCTGCAGATGTCGTGGAAGATTGGGAAGATGAAGAGGATGACGAAGAGACCGGCATGCAGTACGGCGATTGGGAAGAGGGTGAAAGCGAAGTTGTGATCTACCAGCGTGCTACGCCGGAACCTCAAACACGTCCAAGAGGTGCTGCACCAACGCATCCAAGAAATGACTATGAGCAAGCCTATCCACAGCACCCACTGGTGACACGTGAGTTGTCGCGTCCGCCAGCGAACGCGGGTCAGCAGGGATATGGCTCACGTACTCCGCGCGATATACAACAAGCTCAACCGCCAACGCTACCTGTTCGGGTGCAAGAGGTGCAACAGCCCCATCGTTCAACACAACCGCTTAACTCTCGTGTCAGTACCGAAGCAGGACGCGAACGACCCATAACACAGAGTCAAACTCAGCAACAAATGCAGCAAAGACCCTTACGTCAGATTGTGCCACAACAAAAGGCAGCGATACGAGAACAAGCAGTTATGCCATATGCAACATCGACAGCATTGCCAGAGGTTATGCCTCTTGCACGTGCTAGAAGTGCATGTCCACGCTGCAGAGGTGCAGGCTATTTGCGTGCCAACGTTCCCTTCGGGCATCCAAACTTTGGCAAACCCCTTGCTTGTGAGTGTAAAGAGGCCGAAAAGAAGGAGAAACGACGCCAGCAATTACGGGATATGTCTAATATGGACGCCTTCCGCAATTGTAATTTTAGAAGCTTCAACTCACATCTTCCAGGCACACAGGAAGCATTTCAAGCCGCATTTGAATTTGCACAGAGTCCTGATGGCTGGCTCTTTTTAGTAGGACCAAATGGGTGCGGTAAAACACATCTTGCAGCAGCTATTGCGAATCAAAGCCTCGATGAAGGAGCGGTCGTACTCTTTGCCGTTGTTCCCGATCTTCTCGATCATCTACGTGCAGCATTCGCGCCAAACGCAACCGAGGTATACGACCAGCTCTTTGCTAAGATGCGTGAGGCTGAACTGCTCATTCTGGATGATCTGGGCGCACAACAAAGTTCTTCCTGGGCTAACGAAAAGCTCTTTCAGTTACTTAACTATCGCTATAACATGGGTATGCCAACGGTTATTACAGCAAATCCAAAGGGGTTGCAAGGAGTGGATGAGCGTATCCGTTCGCGTTTGAGTGACATTGGCCTTGTTGAAACCGTTGTACTTGATCGCGCAAAAGACTATCGTCCGAATCACCCTCGTAGAGATTGAATTGATTGAGTGGTGTGACGAAATGAAGGGATATCGGGCTAGCTCGATATCCCTT
>CAXUHF010000161.1:0-11234 GCA_964250765.1 uncultured Ktedonobacteraceae bacterium
CATCATCAATCATACCCATAATGTGTGTTATTGAGGTCTTTGCATGGGTGGTTGCATTGGCATATGAGGCGGTGGTGTTGTTTGCACTACAATGAGTCTCGCTGCTCGACGTTTTAGTGCTCGATTACACAAAATTGCGTTGAGAATGATTGCACCAATCGCAAGTGGCCCAAGACAAATTAATCCTATACCAAATGTAAACAATGTGCCTAAAAACATCATAGGCCAATAAATGAAGATACTACAAAGCAAAAGAATCACACCAGTTGTCGTCTCTCCACCTAGTATCCACCCTATACCAAAGATGCCAAAGAGTGATAACAAAATCTCCGCGACAAGAGGGCCATCACTCCCAGTATTTTGTACTACAGTGACATTTACTTGCGGAGAGAGAGGAGTATAAGAAGCTGGTGTATACCCCGTTGTTTGCTGAGGAAATGGTATATACCCGCCCTGTTGCATTGGAGGTGGAACAGCCCTATATCCTGCCTGATATATAGGGGGACCGCCGAAGCTACTGAGATCGTCCTGTGGAGGTCCCTGTTGCATTTGATAGGCAACGGGTGACGTGTACTGCACTTCGTGTTCAGTAGGCATTCCACAGAAAGGGCAGTGTGTAGCTGTAGAAGCTATCTCTTTTCCACAACGATCACAGAACATAGTTGTTGTATCCCTTTATTCTAGCGTGTTCCCTACAGGAAACAGTCTATTGTGTTGTACTATTCGCGCTTGTATCAAGAGAGTCATGTTGTATTGATGCTCCAACTGCCAGCACTCCCACTAATTTCCAGCGTTCCCACCTGTGCCGTTTGTACAACTTGCAGATGTGGCACATTGCTAGTTTTTGATGCTAGTGAAGGTGGCAATGCGATAACGGAGGTCGCACCACTTTTGCGCAGTTTCGCGGTAAGTATACCGGGTGTGATGACTAGAAGGGAAGGTTGCGCTTGCTGCAACACTTCTGTCAACTCAACGGGAAACTGCTTATCAACTTCTCCTATTACTTGTACGATTGACGCATGTAGATAGTTGAGAGGAAGTGTTGCTAGCAAACCTGCTAATGCATACTTGCTTTGTGCGGTCGCTCCTAGTAACAGTAGACTAAAATCTGGTCCAACGAGGCGTACTACAAGGCCATTATCACGTATTTCGCTTGCGCCTTTGTGCAGCGAAGTCATAGGCCACAGTATTTGCAGTCTCACCCGTGTTCCAATCGCAAGAGTTATACCCTGTGTGACAGGAATATAATGCAATCCCCGTTCACGAATAGTTCTCCGCCACAAGGCGTATGCAACACTTGGATGGAGCATTCCTGCATCAATCACTTCATCAACCTGGAATCGGGTCACGATATCTTGTAAACCTGCAAGATGTTCAGAACGTGGTGAAGTAAGAACTACTGCATCTAGCGTGCGTTGCCAGGATGGAAGGCGACTATCTAGTTCTTGCGAGAGTGATGTAGCATCCAGGCCGCCATCAATCAAAATTGTTTTTGCATCAGGTGTATGAACAAGAATAGCCTCACCCTGTGGTTGCTGCCCGTCAGGACCAACATCAAGAAATGAGACGGTAAAACGACCATCGGGCTGTGTCGCAAGTGCCGCTGTACCAGTTGCTAACACAATAAGCAGTGCTATGCTTACTTGTACAACGAATCGAGTACGCCGTGACCATGAGAAAAGTGATTGATGTCCATGCGTCATTTCTGAGATGGAGAAAATTTGTCTCTGCCGTACGCCATACGTTGCAAGTCCATAAAATATATAATATATCCATACTATGCTTGTATTAAGTGAGCCAACGTTTATATATGATCCAGGCACGTTGAAACATAAGGCAACTACAGTATTCACATACATGAGAAAAGGCCATGCAATATAGCCTATAAGCGTTGCAAGTGGTAGAAAGAACAAACCTGTGGTGCATATGAACACACCTAACATGAGCAGAAGTGCTAATAGGGGAACAATAAGGATGTTTGTAATAGGTGCGATAAACGACACCTCATTAAAATCCATCGCAAAGAGTGGTAGTGTTGCCGTCTGTGCTGCTAACGTCACGGCAAGTATTTCCATTAGCTGTGTTCCAAGAGGAAGACGTTGTAAAAAGCGGAGGTAATATTGAAAAAAAGGTGTGAACAAGACAATACCAAGTGTACCGATAAACGATAGCAAAAATCCTGTATCCCATAAGGCGAATGGGTCGAATGCGCTTATCAGCAAAGCCGCGAGTGCAAGTGCGGTATAAACATTATATATACGTCCAATGCGTGGTGCTATAACGAGTAAAGCACCCATAATGCCAGCGCGGAGAGCAGCAGGCCCAGCACCACTAAGCAATGTATACACAATTATGCTCACTAGTACGAAGAACGTTACGAGTCCACGCCTCCAATTGCCGCGTCGTTGTGCTGGAAGGAGACTTCTCGAAGATTTTGATGTTTCGTATAGTCTTTTTGTGCTATTAACAACAAGACCTGCCATAATCGTTACCTTGAAACCTGAAGGCGCAATAAGATGAGCACAGCCTGTCGCATTAAATGCTGGAATAAGAGGTTTCAGGGCAGGAGTACGGAGGCTGAGAAGAATAGCTATGAGCAAGGCGGCGGCAGGCTGGGGAAGCGATTGTTCGATAATTGTTGCTAACATTACACGGAGGTGGTAGAAAAAAGCGATAATCGGATTGCTCTCGTTTTGATCGACCGTGATACGAGGAAATGCTATGCTTGCAAAGATGCTAGGCGACCCAGGGAGTTGTGGTTTCTGAAGCTTTCCTTGTATCTCAACGACATCACCATAATTTGCTCCATAGGGGTCTTCGATAAGTGTTCCTAATGTCTGTGCTGAGACCTGTCCATCTGCATCTTGCCAGCTAGCAGTTTTGGGATTAAGAACTTGTGTGACTGAGATAACCAGGACACGGCTACGTCCCTGTATTTTTGGTTCATCTGACACAGTACCTTGAATAGTGACGTTCTCGTCAGTATATGTGCTGATAGCCTTGGAGTCAGTGAGGGGCGAAGAAAGTGTGTAACGATAGGCTCCGAAAAAAAGGCATGCGATGAGAAGCATAACGAGGCGACCTTGAGGGTTATGCCAGAGCGGAAAGAGGAAAAGTAGTGCTGCCCCTGTACCTACGAGTAGTGCAAGTGCTGGTAAAGGGGCAAGCGAGTCAAGAAGTATGCCTGCAAGCCATGCACCAGCTACTAGCACAAGCGTTAGCCCATGCAGGTGCAAAGAAGCTGTCTTTTGTTGTTGCACCATGACGCTCTACAAAGGACACTATACAAAACAATAAAAGATTAGACATGCATAGTCTGCGTAACATATGCCGTGATGTGAACAGCAGCATAAACACCTGCGCCAACGCCAATCGCAACGCCTAGAAATCTTCCAAACTGCTGACCAAGGTGTCCCCCTTTGACAAGACTCTCATCAAGTGAGTTTGCAACCATCCAGCCTAATAGTGTGCCTATTGGTCTTCCGGCTAACGTACCAATTCCAGCACCAAGAAGAATACAAACCAGCCACACAACCCCACTCAGCAATAAAACAAAACCATTTGTTAATGTCATAGAACATGCCCGTTTCGCTATAAGAGAAAATACAATCCATTATACCGTACACTGCGCCTTTATCTTGTTATATATGGTGCGGCTTACAACCTGTGCTAATGAATCTACGTTAGAGAAGTCGCCGTGTTGTGTTCTATAGTCTACAATGGTTTGTGCCGATTTTTTACTAATATGAAGACTCTGACTCAGTTCATCGACGCTTGCCGTATTAATATTGACAAGTTGACCGTTTGAGTTGCTACCACTCCCTACTCCTGGTGTGCTACTACTTGTTGTACTTGAGACCCCACTCGTATAGGTTGGCGGCGTCTCACCCACCTGTGTTATGTACACTTCCTGTCCATCGCTTAGTTTCGCCGCGAGATTGATCGCCACAAGGTTAGCGCTAGGTAATGTGCCACCTGCTGCTTGTATAAGATCATATACTCGTGCCCCTGATGATAATGTGTAAATGCCAGGATGCTTGACTGCTCCCACGACGTATACTCGTATCCCATCAGTTGTTGAGACAGCAGTACTAGAGGTTGAGAAATTTTGTTGGGTAACATCTGCACTCGAACTTGCTGTTGTTGTGGTGGTCGTGGTCGGTGTCGCTGAATGCCAGACACCATAGATTGCTCCTATTAACCCTATCACAAGAGATACAGCGATAATGCGAGCTATGAGTTTTTTCTTTGATGGAGACGTGAGTGGTACAGGATCAGTAAGAGATACAGGTTGTTGTAAGTTTGGCATATTACTAGAAGGAGGAACTACAGGACTTAGTGGTGAAGCAAAGGGAACAACGGGTTGTGGAAGCGTCTGCTGTTGCGCAATAAATTGACGACGCAATCCACTATGGTTATTATCGTTTGCAAGCGGCTGTTGCTGCATCATAAAATTATACTCGCTTATTTTGATATATTGTATACAACAAAAAATATAACAAATGTATTGTCAGTTGTCAATAGAAAAGTAAGGAAACTTTTGTGGCTACTCAAGCGTGCTACTTACTAGATGAAATATTGTCACTACGATACTACATAGTGGAGTAAACCTATATGAAATATGAAGAGTTTATCGCACAGGTTCGTCGCCGTGCTCGTCTTGCCAGCAGTGAAGAAGCGGAAAAGGCCACAAAGGCAACACTTGAGACGTTAGCGGGACGTTTGCAAGGCAATGAAGCCACACAACTTGCGGCACAACTGCCACAGGAGATCGCATTGTATCTTCAGCCAGCCTATGCAGGTATTGGAGATAGTTATGGTCTTGACGAGTTTTTCTACCGTATCAGCGAACGCGAGGGAGTTGAGTTAACCGAATCCACATTCCATGCCCGTGTCGTCTGTGCCTTATTGAGTGAAGCCGTCTCTATTGGGGAGATGGACGATGTACGTGCGCAACTTCCACCCGATTTCGCTAAATTATTCGATGTGCAAAACGAAGGCGAAATCCCCGAATTGGGGGATGTTGTCTCAGAGTAAATTGATTTATGGTCAATAAAAAGCTGTGGCAGAACTGCCACAGCTTTTTATTGACCATAAATCAACAAAAAACTTGAGATTGTTTGAAAAGTATGCTATTATCGCAGTAATGTTCCCGTAGCTCAGTGGATAGAGCATTGGCCTCCGAAGCCATGTGCGCAGGTTCGATTCCTGTCGGGAACGCCTTTTCCCTAGAAAAAGCTGGTTTGTCCAGCTTTTTTACTTTGTAGCTTGTTATTTCCACACCCACTGGTTAGGGCATGTAAAGTCAAGTACTGCAACGCTACCTGTACCGAGCGAACTGACGATGAACTGCGGGATACCAGAATGTTGAGTGTGATTATCTTTATCTGGTAACAGGACAGAAATTCCATCGAGTTCGTGTACATGACTAATGGACTCGTGGAAGGTTGCAACCTGATTGACCACAACATCGACGACGAAATTGACGGTTCCGGTCGATGCATCATAATCCATTAAGCGTGGAGTGATAGAATCAGTAGAGTGCCGAAATGGGTCAGCAAAACTATATTCTGTTTTGTAAGGGTTGCTTGCATCCGCATGTGCGAACGCGAATGCCTCTGTACATAAGTCATATTTGTATGCACTATTAGGTGTACGCAGAAGTCCAGAATGTGGCGATGTTGGAAACAGAACATGCTGTATAGGCTTCCAGAACACAAAACCGCTTGCTAGCACAATGCCAATTACTATGATAGAGAGAAGCCAGCGTTTCATATTTTACCCTCCTCGCAAAGTCAGCAAAAAGCGGGACAGGCACATATGCTATGCCCATCTATAGACTTATATTACAGTGACAACGTAAGGAGAGCATCGGATATATTATCCACGTCTGGAAACGACGGACGGCTTCTCTTCCTCCTCTTCAATCTCTTCCAATTCTGAACCCGATTGCTGCACCTGTATAACTGTGATGAGGAGCATCGCAAGAATAATGGCATGCAGTCCTGTACACCATGCACAGATGGTATGTAAGCGCACAAGCTCTACAAAAACAAGATAGAGTACTGTCACAATGCCAGAGATCGCCCAAACAAGTTCAGTGATCAGCAGACTCCCTCTTTCTGGAAAAATACGCCAGCCAGTAAATGCTAACGCACCCATTACAATACACCAGAGAAGTCCAGGCACGCTAATGGGTATCGTTGTTCCAGGAACAACAGAGTAAGGGCTAGCAAGGACACGTGCGCAATCAACAACGCCACTCGCAGAGCAGACAAGCGGGGCATTATCATAGTGCACGGAGGTCAAGTAAATGGAGATACCCACCCCCACAAGTGCTAGAACTAGAAGCGTCAGTTGTCCCCAAGAGCGTCGTATATCTATCATCAATGTTCTCTCTTTTTCATCTTTATATAGAAACAAAGGTGATCGTCATGTGTGTAGGGACCGATTTATAGCGTCCTCTTAGCAAACAGTCACCAACGAGGACGCAATAAATCGGTCCCTACAGAATAGCATAGCTTCCATGTCACTTGATGTCAATAAAAATTTCTAAAGAAAGTATGAAATGAGACATATTGCACATGATACAATATGCTCTATGCAAGCAAAAAACTACTCTTCGAGAAAAACTATGCCTGTTGAGACAGGAAACATGTCCCTCTATGGCTATCAACTGCATTACAGAATTATAGGCACGGGAAGTCCACTTGTCCTCATTCACGGCTTTGGTGTTTCTGGATATGTCTGGCAACGCGTCTTGCCCTATCTTGCACAGGAGCATCAAGTCTTTATTGTTGATCTACCAGGCTATGGACGTAGCACGTATAGAGAGACAAACGCACCGTGGCGATTACGCGAAATGGCTCCATTACTTGCTGCTTGGCTGCAACGAATGAGTCTTTCATCTGTTCATCTCATGGGTCATTCAATGGGTGGAGCAATCGCTATTCACCTTGCCGCTCATGCGCCTGAATTACTGAGAAGTTTGACACTCATTGATGCCGCCGGTATGCCATTCCGCTCAACCTTTTCCGCGCTTGCAGCTCGTTCGGCTCGCTCGTTCGTACAACTTAGGAATGGTGGTTATCCTCTACCATTAGTACGTGATGTTCTGCGACCAAGAGTGCGCCTTTTCTGGCAAGGTGCAACTCAGATGACTAACTGTGATTTTCGCGCTGAAATTGCGACATTAACTATGCCTACACTTATTATCTGGGGTGAACAAGATATTCTCGTTCCAATCTCGCTTGGCTACGAACTTCGTGACGCCTTGCCACACGCAGTATTCGTACCTATTTCTAACAGTGGACATCGCCCAATGCTGGCACAACCTGCGTTGATGAGCGGTGTCGTGCTAGCATTTCTTGCTGAACAAGAATACCTAAGAAAGGTATAACTTCCATACCCATGCTCTACACAGGCGTAAGCAAGTTATGTTCAACCACAACTTCCACCGCAAGTGTCTTATAACCTACACTATCAAAGAGGATGACCATCTTATCGCCTTCGTAGCGTAGCACGAGACCGTTACCCCATACGTTGTGCATGACTTCCGCGTTGATCGGGAATGGCATGTTCTCTTCGTCTTCCGCGATGGTAATGCCAGCGTCACAGTTGTCGCAGAAACCACACGGATCGTCGATTTCTTCGCCGAAGTAGTTCAGCAGATATTCGCGACGACAATCTTGCACCTCAGCATAGCCAACCATCATATCAAGGCGCGATTTGTCGTATTGACGATGCGCTTCATGCTCGTTTATGACCTGTATTACTGCGGTGTCTAACACAACATGTTCGTCGCCCGCAACAATTTCTCCCGATGCAAGCGTTTTGACGACGCCCGCTTCTTCAAGACGACTGAGAGCTTCAGCAAGTTTTGATCGCGAGAGATGTGTCTTATCGCTCAATTCACGCAGGACAACTGGTTCCTCGCTCTCCTGTACAGCTTGTGCTACTTGCTCCACCTGATCGATATCAATATGTCCACTTCCCGCGAAGAAGCGATGAATGCACATATCCTCTGGTCGATAAAACAGAATTGCTTTTGCATCGTTGCCATCACGTCCAGCCCTCCCAATTTCCTGATAATAGGAATCGACAGACTCACTAATATCATAGTGGAAGACAAAGCGTACATTTGGCTTATCAATGCCCATACCAAAAGCGGTCGTGGCGACAATCACCTCAATCTCATCACTCATGAATTGTTCCTGCACTTGTTCGCGCTCGGCTGGTCGCATACCAGCATGATAAAAAGCCGACTTTACCTGTTGTCCGCGTAACGCCTCCGCGATCTCCTCTGCATGCTTTCGTGTTGCTGCATACACAATCCCTGGTTTCTCTGTAGTGACAACACGTTCAATCAAAGCCTTCTTTTTGTCGTGCTCTTCACGGAATGTCTCAACACTAAGCCAGATATTAGGACGATCAAAACCTTGTACTATGACATGTGCATCGTGCATGCCAAGTCGCTCAAGAATTTCTTTACGCACAGTTGGAGCTGCCGTTGCGGTAAGTGCCAGGATGGGAGGACGCCCAATGGCTTCGATAATGGCACCAAGACGCAAGTATTCAGGACGGAAATCATGCCCCCATTCGCTGATACAGTGTGCCTCATCAACAACAAAGAGGGCCGGATGAGCGGCTTTAATCTGTTGTAATACCTCTTCGTTGCTGAATTGTTCGGGTGCGAGAAAGAGATAATTGAGTTTGCCCTGTTCGAGGTCCTGTAACACCTCTTCACGCTTTGCCTCACGCATCGTAGAGTTTACCAAAGCAGCTTTACCAACATCGCTTTCTTCTATCGACTCGACTTGATCGCGCTGTAACGCAATAAGGGGTGAGACAACTACGGTTGGGCCATGTAATACTTGTTCTGCCATCTGGTAAATCATAGATTTGCCCAAACCCGTTGGCAACACGGCTAGCGTATCATGTCCTTCAAGGACTGACTTGATCGCCGCCTCTTGTCCAGGTCGAAAGTCCGCAAAGCCAAACTTCTCACGCATGATGCGACGCACCTGTCGCTTATCTGTCTTCATTTATCCCTCTCTCTTATTCCAGGCATTTGAGCTACACGGCATACATGGGAGGGTCCATCCATCGTATGTGAGGCGCGTGAGTAGCTCTTACCATGCTCTAGTTTTTTTGTAATAGTAACACGCATAGCAGTAGTAGCTGTGTTACATCGTAAGTACTAATCATATTTCACGTAGAGGGAAGCTTTTGGATGTATAGCCTTGTTGTCCTAGATAGAGTTACAAATAACAACGGGAGCCAACATGCACTATAAAGAAGCCGAGGATGTCGTAATAGCTGAGCCGCAAGCACCGATAGTTGAACCAAAGCAGTCTAGTATAAGTCAGAAAATGGTATGGATATTATCGGTGGCGTGTGCAATGACTGCCGCCAACCTGTACTATAATCAGCCATTACTTGCGGATATGGCACATACCTTTTCCGTTTCAGAAAGTGCGGTTGGCTTCATTGCAACACTGGCACAACTCGGCTATGCAGCAGGATTACTATTTATCGTCCCTCTTGGCGACTCTTTTGATCGGCGCAATCTGATTACACTTACGCTTGTAGCTGTAACGCTTTCACTAATCTCCGTTGCCCTCGCACCCTCTATTGGATTTCTAGCTATTGTCAGTTTTGTAGTTGGAGTCACAACGGTTGCACCTCAAATTATCGTGCCGTTTGCTGCGAGCCTTGCTCATCCAGAGCAGCGTGGACGTGTTGTTGGCACAGTAATGAGTGGGTTATTGATTGGCATCTTGCTTGCGCGCACCGTGAGCGGTTTCGTTGGAGCGCATCTTGGTTGGCGTGCGATGTATTGGATTGCTGCCGCTATGATGGTCGCACTTGCAATCACGCTACGTATGCTTTTACCAAAAGAAGAACCTCGTACCAGCACGAGCTATCCGCGTCTACTACGTTCGCTTTGGGGATTGATTCGTACCGAGCCTGTCATCCGCGAAACAAGTATCTTTGGCGCACTTGTCTTCGCCGCATTTAGTGTTTTCTGGGTAACGCTCGTCTTCTTTCTTGGTACCCCGCCCTATCATTATGGTAGCGAAGTCGCTGGCCTCTTCGGATTGGTTGGAGTTGTTGGTGCATTGGCAGCTTCCAACGTGGGTAAACTTGCGGATCGTATTGATGCACGTATCATCACGGGCATCATGATTGGAGTAGCCTTAGTCGCGTTTCTCATCTTCTGGTTGTTTGGGCAGATGCTCTGGGGACTTATCATTGGTGTTATTTTACTTGACTTAGGAACGCAGGGAACGCAGGTCTCCAATCAAACGCGTGTGTATAGTCTGAACGCAGAGGTCAGAAGTAGACTAAATACCATTTACATGGTTTCGTACTTCATCGGTGGTTCGCTTGGTTCGTTGCTCGGTGCCTATGCGTGGAGTATCTGGCACTGGAATGGTGTCTGTGCGGTTGGAACACTCTTGTTAGTTACAGCCCTTGTGATATATACAGTAAGAGGGAGACGGGCGGAAATTGCGGAATGAGGAGTATACATGACAGATGAGAGTGGGGCAATATGGATACCAAACAATAATTATTTCCCCAACCGAAAAGGTTATAAGCCACGCTATGTGATCGTACATGGAACGGCTGGTTTTACTAGTGCCGTAGAAGTTGGGAACTATTTCAAGTCTACCGAAAATAGTGATAACCCAGTTTCAACCCACTATGTTATAGGTTTACAGGGCGAAATGGTGCAATGTAATAACGAGTCCGATGGAAGTTGGGCGAATGGTGGTGTAACCGAAGAACACGACGCATGGTGGTCAAAATCGCTTAATCCAAATCTCGTGACAATCTCGATTGAGCATGTCAAGTTAAGTAGAGATAATTCTGACGAACTTACCGATATGCAAAAAGAAGCCAGTTTTCTGTTGATACAACACATCTGTGAACGCTATGATATTCCGCGTCGTTGGGCTAATGCCCAAGGTGGTATCACAGGTCACTATTCGATGGACCCCGTCTATCGCAGTTTTTGCCCTGGCCCCTATCCGTGGGAAGAACTTTTCGAGTATCTTAGTAACATATAAAATCGTGATTGGCATATAATTTTGTGTTCCAAAAATATTCCCATAAAGATTTTTTTTTTTTTATTTGTTTTACAAATTTTTTTTTTCCCAATGTGGGTTATAAAAATTCAGACCCGTACAGGGGTCCGCGTTATTTTGTCAATACAACATTGTGTCCCAGAC
>CAXUHF010000162.1:0-11217 GCA_964250765.1 uncultured Ktedonobacteraceae bacterium
GGTCTCCCTGCATTTTCACGTATTTCCCCCGAAAGGATGGGGCTCTCTTGCTCTTTAAGGCTTGCATATACCGCTACTGCCTGATATACTAATAGTACGACTTTTGAGGCGAGACAACAGGTCGCCTATGTGCGTTAATGAGTATTAAAAAGACATCTACGTCTTTTCGCTAGGAGCAAGAGTGCCATTGATGGCTACAGCACAGAGAAGAACAGTGCCGAAGCTGCCGTTGTTACAGACAGGTCCAATTCTTCATGGCAATGAAGTAGCCCTTCAGCATTGGCTAACACACTACTGGCATAAACTGCACCTTCCCACTTCTGAACTCCCACTCCTCGCAATTACCCAGGACCGTAACGAGTACAGGCAGTGGACGGGGAAGCGGCTCAACGTCATGGCACTTGGCTGTTATTGTTATGTACCAGCGTTGCCACTATCCGCGCGGCGCATACGTACCGCTTCCGACGAGGAACGACGCACTACTCACCGACACCTGATTTTTATCGAGTCAGCGATGCAACCACAATCGATAGAAGTGACGATTGCACACGAACTTATTCATCTCGCCGACCGTGTGAATGGCACACCACGCCGACATCATCATCATGGCTACGATTCGATAGCCGACGACGAGGCTCTGATTACTGGCTATCCGGTGGAAGATTTGCGTGTGTTATTGCACGAGGAAAGCATGCAGCGCGAACGGGTACGACGCGAACGGCGGCCTATTCGCTACCTCTACGAATGTCCACAATGCGGTAAGCAGTATCCACGAGTGCGCCGCTATACTCATTCGGTCTCCTGTAGCAGTTGTGATAAAAGCTACAATCCACAATTCAAGTTGTCGCTCCACTCGCCGAACGCATCGTGAAATGTTTGAACTGAGGGTGTGCTTTAGCACACCCTCTTATCGTGATTGTACGAGATGTGGCTGCCGAACGCGAACCTGTGTCAGAGTGTGATACACACGGAGAAGTTCAGCACTGCCCAATAGGGAAGCGGGCACATAGCCAGCAGAATGTGGATAGTCACCATCAAACACGCCGCCAACCATGTCTAGCATACCTTCTGCTAGATGTTTGTCGAATAATGCAAGCTGGCATAAGCTTTGTTCCCATATCTTCTCATCGTACTCTGATGTATACGCAACGTTGTATAACGCGTCAATATATGGGCCGAGAAGCCATGTCCAGACGCTTCCCTGATACCGTGCCTCTTGCTGCTCCTCTCGTCTTACACTCAGTGTACCATGATACGCTTCCGCATCCGGTGCAAGTGTACGTAGTCCATAGAGTGTAAGCAATTCTTTTGCCACAACATCGAGGATACATCTATGTTGCTCTACCGTCGCTATTGGATAACGTAGTGAACAAGCAAACAGTTGATTAGGGCGTAACGCTGCATCATTGCCATCAGGACCCTCGATAACATCGAAGAGATACTTTCTCTCTGCATACCAGAATTTTTGCTGAAAACTTGTCTGACAGCACATAAGTAGTTCTTTATCAGGAACTACTACATGAGTAAAATGACCAGTATGTGCGAATCGTTGTGACCATTCGTGCAACAACGAGAGCGCGTTATACCACAGTGCATTTACCTCGACAGGCTTCCCTTGGCGTGCCGCTATACCATCCTGATAGGTATTCATCCATGTAGCTGCACTATGTGAAAGCGCGAGGAGTCCATCATCTGCATCCATCTTCACACCGTACTCGTTGCCCTGAATATACCAGCGAATGCCCTCGACAAGATGTGGATAGAGTTCGTTGAGCAACTCATAGTCCTGACTCAGGCGGAGATAGAAATCAAGGGCATAACAGTACCAGAGCAACAGGTCAGCACCCTCATATACTCGTTCGTCGATTTTATCACTTGGAAGAGGTAGTGTTTCTGGCAACATTCCCTGCTTGAAGGTGTGCACAAGGTTACGAAGGATATGTGCAACCTCATTGTAGCGGCCTGTTGCAAGCATGATACCAGGAAGGGCAATCAAAGTGTCGCGTGTGCGCCGTTCCATACTGTAAAACTCAGAGAGCACATCAGGTGTACGCTCAATTCTGCCAAACAGGAGTTCATGATCGCCACGCTTACCTGTACCGGGAAGCTTGCGTTGGAGTAAGAAACGCTCACATACACGTAAGAGCGAACGCAGAAATGCTTCATCTTCTATCTGAGGATGCGTAGAAACCGTGTGAAGTGGTAATACGGAAAGACGTTGCACTCGTGCGACCTCACCTCCCTCACCAAAGTAGCGTTGTGTAGTTGTCACATCTGCGAGGAGTTGTTTTTGTCCCTCGACGCTACGCAGATAGGAATGAACAAGCTGATTTGGGCGTAGGGTTTGTGTTGCCAGTTCTTCCGTACTAACTATAACTGTGAGCATTGAGTCTTCGGTAGGCCAGAGCGTTGCACGAATGACTCCTGGCAGATACAGATCATCTAACGCTGGTTTGCCCTCTGACGCATCCTGACGATGTAAGAAATTCCAATACCATACATTTGTAGGAATAAAGGTTGCCTCGCTCTCCGGTTGACTCACCGCGAGCAGATGATAGGGGTGTGCATTATCCCAGGCACGTATTGTACAACCCGCGACACCTTCTGGAAGCAATATGGGACGTTCAGATCCGTTGTCATCTCTGTTCTCTTCTGCGTTGTGCTGGTACTGCTGCATCTGAAAATGCCAGTCGCTGTTGCCATGCTGTGCCTGCGTATGAGGACGATAGGCAGTAAAAGGTAGAAGGGTCAGCGTAATCGCTTGTTGTGCTGACTCGCCAGACTCCGTAACACGACCAGTACTATTACTCATCACACCTGTAATGCCACTACGTCGATAACCTGTCTCATCAGAGGTTGTAGTACGAATAACGCGATATTGAATATAGGTTGTGTCGCGCCCCCGTTGCATCCAAATGCGTTTTTCCAGCACGATGCCGTCAATACCACCAAGGCGATAGGTAAAAATGGGAAAGCCCTCTTCGAGCCGAAAGGTTTCAAGATGAACAAAGCCAGATGGATTAAGTGTCCCATCACGGTATTCATTCGTGCCAAGATAATATGTGCGCTGATCAAAAACGACCTCTTCGTCGATTTTTGCCAGGAGAAGATGTGGTGTGTTACTCTCTGGTGGACGTGCCACCAGCAATCCATGCTCCATACGTGTAAGAACGCCTGCGACAGTGCCAGACGCGTATGCTCCTAAGCCATTCGTGATGAGCCATTCCCGCGAACTAGTCTCATGCAAATTACAGCAGATACCGCGGTCAAGTGTGATGGGCATCGTAGACCCTCCAAGCCCCTCATTCGTAGTGTGTATGACTGTATACTAATAACGCTACAATGCGTGTATGTACTTCAGAGTGTACCATAATCGTTACCAAAAAACAGCATTTTATACCCCATTTGTCACTCTCTATGTATACAAATTAATAGCAAATTAATGTCATTGTCATAACACATGTATTATGACAATGTAAGAAGCGATTATATACACTTGATATGCGCGAAGCTGTCATGGAGTGCACGTTTTTCCTCTTTCGGGACTTTCTAGGACACCAAAAAGCTCTGTGAGCGGACTCTTCCTTGACAAGTAGCATAATACTTCATTATAATAACAATACGTATCGTATCTTTAATACTTTTAGCGAATGTTTACGCTTTGCCTTTGTTAAGAAGGAGAAAGTAGAATTCAACACAATGGTTTCTCACTCGGAAAGAACAAGTAAGACAGTTGTTATTACTGGTGGCAACAGTGGACTGGGATATGAGTGTGCCCACGCAATTGCCTCTGCTCATGCGGGATGGCATGTGATTATCGCTAGCCGTAGCCAGGAAAAGGCTTCAGAGGCTGTGCAGAAGTTAATAAAAGAGACTGGTCACGTACAGATTGAGGCGATGGCACTAGATCTGGCTTCGCTAGACTCGGTACGCTCGTTTGTGCAGGTATTAGCTGAGCGCAATCTTCCACCTCTACAGGCGGTTGTGTGTAATGCGGGCATTCAGGTTGTGAGTGGCACGACGTACACCAAAGATGGCTTCGAGACGACCTTTGGCGTCAATCATCTTGGACACTTCTTGCTGGTCAACCTGCTGCTGCAACATTTGGTCGCTCCCGCACGGATCGTTTTTGTGAGCAGCGATACGCACAACCCCACGAAGAGGACTGGCATGCCCGCCCCTTGGTATAGAAATCCTGAAGCGTTAGCTTGGCCGGAGAAGTATCCAGACCCGACTGAGCAAACTGATAAGCCAGATATCATCGGTCGCAGGCGCTACACGACCTCGAAACTGTGCAATCTTCTTTGCACGTACGAATTGGTTCGCCGCCTTGAGGACGAAGGTAACAGCACACATCCTCTTACCGTCAACGCCTTCGATCCTGGTGCTATGCCTGATACTGGTCTGAGTCGCGATTGGCCCGCCTCATCGCGTTTCATCTTCAACACCATTCTGCCGCCTCTCGTACCCCTTATTCGCCTAACTGGTCTGAATGTCAATACCGTCAGCACTTCCGGGAAGCACCTGGCTCGACTCGTCCTCGATCCTCAGCTCATCAACGTCACAGGAAAATACTTCTCCGGTCTTCACGAGATTCCTTCGTCTCAGGAATCATACGATCCTGAGAAAGCCAGAGAGTTGTGGGAGGAAAGCACCGAATTGGTCAAACTCGCTTCCGATGAAGCACACCTTCCTATTCAGCATACCCTTTCATAATAGTCGGCTGAAGGGCGCAGATAGTATGTCTTGATCTCCGGTCTACAAAAGACTTGCTGTAAAGAGCGTTTGCCTGTAAGATAGTTGTACACACAACCGCTCTACACTCGCAAGCCTCTAAGGATTGGCAATCTTGTGCGTAGAAAGAGAGACAGACGTATGGATGGAGAGAGTACTCAACAGCAAAAGTCTGCGCGGTCGCCAGGACGCCCGCGCAGTACACAGGTGCATGAAGCTATTCTTCAATCTGCCCTTCACTTACTGTCCGAAGCGGGCTATGAGCGTATGAGTATTGAGGCAGTTGCAGCACACGCAGGTGTGGGTAAGACGACTATCTACCGACGCTGGAACTCAAAAGAAGAATTGGTAGTGGACGCGCTGGCGAGCGTGAAGCCTTATCAAGAAGTGCCAGATAGTGGGAATGTGCGTGAAGATATTCTTCTGTGGGTTGAGGTATTTGTCAAGAATGCACAAGCTCCCTTTGAACGACAAATGCTCTCCCTACTTCTCGGCACTCTCTCAACGAACCCTCCCCTTGCTGAGCGTTACTGGTCGAAGTATGCCACCCCCATTTACGAAACTCTCACAGAAGTGCTCCAGCGGGGGCAGGAGCGTGGCGAGATACGCCGGGACATCGATCTCAATGTTCTGCTCGATGTGCTCACTGGAACCATCTTCTACCAGTTATTCCTGAAGCCCGCCTCAGAATCACTCTTGAACGATTTCAAAAGTGCTTTGGACCTAGTTTTTCAAGGTATTAACATGACTGGAAGCAAGAAAGCTTGATATGTGCGAAGTGACATGGAGCGCATAGGCCATATTTTTGTGCATTGGCTTAAAGAAAGCGCATAGCTGTTTTACAATCCCGAATCTGTGCCGGAAAATTGAACCTGTGTGATACAATTGTTGGCAACGAACCGCCGAGTTCGTAGCACTACTGTACTAGAAGGAAGGAAGGCCCTATGTTTCGTTGGGACCTTTTTGCACACTACCTGTATGGCGACCCCAATCTGATCTTTTTGCGTGCTGCTTGGACCACATTATGGATTTCAGTTGTCGCGCAAATCATCGGCGTCGTACTTGGTCTTTTCTTGGCCCTGATGCGCATGTCACGCCTCAAGTGGCTCAATTGGATTGCCGGAGCCTACATCTGGTTTTTTCGCGGTAGTCCTTTGTTGGTGCAAGTCCTCTTGCTCTGGGATGCCTTGCCCAAACTCGCCGCCAACAACCCCTACCTGCTCCTGCCCGACTTTGGCTGTGTGCTGGTCGCCTTCTCGCTGAACGAAGGTGCATACATGGCGGAGATCATACGCGCAGGCATTGGCTCGGTCGATCCTGGGCAGATGGAGGCAGGCAAGGCATTAGGTATGCGTTTTAGTCTGGCGATGCGACGCATCATTCTACCACAGGCGGCGCGTGTCATTGTGCCTCCACTGGGCAACGAATTTAACAACATGCTTAAGACAACCTCAATTGCCTCGGTGATTGGCGTCTTTGAACTGACAAACGTTGCCACCGTCTACGGCTCGCCCACTTTTAGTGTTTTCGAGTTGTTATGTGTTGCTACCCTGTACTATTTACTTTTGACGACGCTCTGGGGCTATGTACAGGGCTTAATTGAAAAACGGCTCGACCCCAATCGTAATCAAAAAATCGAGTTGGCTGATAGCAAAAGTCTTACATCACGCGTGCTTGGTCTAGGAATGCCACGTGTAGGAGCAGGGAGATGAGTATAACAATACCAACAGACGAGATGGTGCATGCCGAAAAAATTGTGAAACGTTTTGGTAGTCTGACCGTGCTGAATGGCGTCGATCTCTCCGTGAAGCGTGGACAGGTGGTCGTGATTATTGGACCCAGTGGTTCAGGCAAAACAACACTGTTACGTTGTATCAACCATCTGGAGAAAATTGACAGTGGACGCATCTATGTTGATGGTCAACTGGTGGGCTATCGGAATGTCAATGGTAAGCTTGTTGAGGACCGAGAGGAAAATATAGCGCGTATACGTTCGCGTGTTGGCTTTGTCTTCCAGCGTTTCAATCTGTTTCCACATATGACCGCACTTGAAAATATCGTCGAAGCTCCCATTCATGTCTTAGGCGAAGCAAAAGAGGAGGTTACAGAGCGGGCACACAATCTGCTTGCCAAAGTCGGTCTCTCCGAAAAGGCGAACGCATTTCCGCATAAACTCTCTGGTGGACAGCAGCAACGTGTCGCTATCGCACGTGCGTTAGCAATGAATCCTAAATTGATGTTGTTCGACGAAGCAACGTCTGCGCTCGACCCCGAACTGGTCGGCGATGTGCTAAAAGTTATGCGTCAACTTGCTGATGAAGGCATGACGATGGCGGTGGTGACGCACGAAATGGGCTTTGCACGCGACGTTGCGGACCATGTAATCTTCATGGATAAGTCGGTGATTGTGGAGCAGGGCACACCACAGCAAGTGTTTGAGCATACGGAAAACGAGCGTACCCGTAATTTCTTAGGTATGATTTCCGAATAATGCGTATTCACATCGCCACGCTTACCGCGACAACTCCGATACGTCCAGGTGTGCAGCTACTAGAAGTGCATGCTCCAAATTTGGCACAAACTGTACAACCAGGACAATTCTGTATGGTACGTTGCAGTGCCGCCGATGCGAGCGACCCATTGTTGCGTCGCCCATTTTATGTACATAGTATCAATAGGAGTCGTGGCATCTGTACTTTTTATATTCATGTGCAGGGACGTGGCACAACGTGGTTAGCAACGCAACCAGAAGGTGCGGTACTTGATCTCCTGGGACCTCTAGGACATGGTTGGACATTGCGTCCCACCACACGAAACGCGCTCCTCATTGGTGAGGAGCGTTCTATCAGTGCTCTCACGCTACTTGCACAGGTTGCTCTGGAACAAGATATCGCTGTCACCCTCATCAATCAGAGTCGTGCTCCCGAAGAAAGCTATCCTCCCGCACTACTCGCGCCAGAAGTCGAATATCATGTTGTAACGGAACAGCAACAAGACAAAACTTTGGTACAGATGCTCACAGAAATACTACCTTGGGCTGATGCGTCCTATAGTAGTGTTTCACATGAAACATCCCTCGCTCTTTACACTCACTTTGAACGTTTACGCGGTAAAGGCTTTGCACAAGGCACAATAACACGCCCTCTAGTGTGCGGTACGGGTGTCTGCTTTGCCTGTAGTGTAGAAACTCGCACAGGTCAAAAGCTCGTATGTCGTGATGGTCCCGTGTTCGATCTGCGCGATATTGTGCGATAAAGATGTAATAATCGCAATTATGCATATAAAACAAATAAAGCTGGTAACAGATGGATCAGGCGGATGTGAAGAATCCCACAGACGCCCACAAGGGGGCTACCCTACTATAATACACGGCGCGCGGAGCGCGCAAGAGCGTCGTATAGTAGGGTAGCCCCTTGTGGGCGTCCGTGGGTCCCCAAATCCACCCCAATTGCACATATTTGAACAGTTTTGCCCCTTGTGGGCGTTCGTGGGATTCCCATGTTATTTCGTTAATCTGCTTTAGCACACCCCAAGAGCCAAAGATATACTATTTATAACAGCACACGCAAGGGAGCGAGAATGCGTTCACCGAGCATAGCGTACCAGGGACGCTGAAGCCACTGATCAAGATCGAGTGCTATTGCGTCCGTTGTATCGCTTAAAAAAAGTTGTTCCATCTGATGCGCTAACGTTTCGTTGTAGACTTCGACATTGATTTCGTAGTTGCCGACAGCACTAAGGCGATCCAGATTCGCCGTGCCAATGGTTGACCACTGACCATCGATGGTGCACGTTTTGGCATGCAACATGTGGCGATAGCCAAAAACTTTAATGCCTGCTTTGAGGCATTCGGTAAAATATCCGCGTGCAAGCCAATCGACCACGAGGTGATTGGAAATCCAGGGTACCATAACCTGTACATCGACGCCACGTCGTGCGGCTGCACAAAGCGCATCAAGTAGTACACTATCTGGCACAAAATAAGCGTCAGTTAGATGTATCGTTTTTTCTGCACGGTCAATGGAGCGAATATACATGTCACGAATGGGAAACATGAGTTGTAGCGCATTTGTACCGACGACAGTGATAAGCGAGTCGAAACGGCGTGGATAATGGCGCGTGATAGGCGCACGATTGGGATCGTGTTGATTCCAGAACTCGGTGAACGAGTGCGCGAGATCGGCGGCGGCTGGTCCCTCAATACAAAGATGAGTGTCGCGCCATGTATTGGCGTAGGGGCTACCAATATTGTAGCCTCCAATAAAACCAGTATAGCCATCGACAATGAGGAGTTTACGATGTTCCAGTGCATAACGACGCGGATCAAATATGTGCCAGGGACGCCGAATAGCCTGATACTTTAAGGAGTGGATAGAGGGTGGAAACTCTTTGAATCGCTCTGGTACGACTGCGTTGCCAAAGCTGTCGAAGACAACATATACTTCTATGCCCTGCTCCGCTTTTTTTGTTAAGATCGTTTTGAACGCTTGTCCAACCTTATCATCTTTCCAGATAAACGTCTCCAAATAGATGCTCTCTTGCGCATTACCAATAGCAGTCAGCATGGCGTCATACAGATATTGTCCGTAATCGTAGAGTTGTACATTATTGTCGCCAACACGTATACCATTGAGGTTAGGATGAGGAAAGCCACCACCTTGCTGTTGCTTACGGCGTAGCTTTGAGGCAAGTTGTAGCAGAGCAATGGTAAGCACTTGCAGTCCAAACAAGGCACCCATTGCTCGCAATACGATTTGTGAGAGTGAGGGACCACGGCGTTGTCCTAGTAAAGTAAGGACACGTTCACGAAACTGTTGTATCCGCATAAATATGTTCCATTTTTGTGTATCATACTATATAGTTTGATGAAAGACAATCTGTAGGGACCGATTTATTCTATTGATGGAACATAGTTAGAGCCAGATGCGCCAATGGTCGGGGGTATCCACCGAATCATCTTGCAATTCAGCGTGGTTGGGCCAGAGCGTCATATTTGCATCTAGCCCTTTATAGGCAACGGCAATAGCTCCCAGCCATGTTTCATCAACACCAAGCACATCCATCTCAGAGCGTGTGAAGAAACGTGCATCGTCCAGTTCAGCAGGATTGTGGCGCAGATCACTGATCGGAGACAGTAGTTTCGCACGGAACATAAAAAAGTAGTTGTGTTCTCCACTCTTTAATACCCAGAGGCGTACGCCAAGCAAGCCTTCAATCTCGACGCGCAGATTTGTCTCCTCGAAGGTCTCGCGTATAGCTGCATGGTCTGGCAACTCACCTACATTGACACGTCCTGCGGGTAACAAATAGCGTCCCTTCGTTAAGCCATAGGTGTTACGTACCAGCAAGACACGTTCGTCATGTATCACGACTGTACCCGCGCCAATACTCAACGGACGCTTAGGGCGTGGCGAGTCAGGAGTGTTAAGCAATGGTGACACCAAGACGTTCTAGCAGTTTGCGGCTCACCTCGGCACGGTGCTTAATGGGCATACGACCTGGAGTGCAGTGCGAGTCAGAACCGGTACTAAAAAGCAAGTCGTGCATTTCTACGTAGGCAAGATAGGTCGCAATGATCTCTTTATTGTGGTAGGGATGATAGATTTCGATACCATCAATAGGAATTTCGCTACGCAGTTGGTCAAGTAATGATGCGTCATAGAAGGTAAAACCACTTTCGCGGCGTCCAGGATGCGCGATAAGGCACACGCCCCCACTTTTATGTACGGCATCAACAGTCTCTGCCATATCTGCTTTGATGGAGGTAAACCCTGCTTCGGTAATCATTTGCATCGCGGTTTGCCAGTTGGAAGCATAACCATGCTCGCGTAAGAGGTTAGCGTTATCAGAGGGGCGACGTAGCTTGCCACCATTTTCTTTTAAAATTTCTTCCTGACGTGGCATAAGATAGCCTTTGCGCTGCAATTCCTCATTGACAGCTTGTGTATTCTCTAATTGCAGGCGTACTACCTTCTCGGTGAGAGGACGTAATTCATTCTGTTGCGGATCAAAACCATAACAGAGCATATGACCCATCTTACCATTCCAGTCGGTACTCATCTCAACACCGGCAAGCACAGGTAAACGCTTTTCGGCTGCTAGTGCCTGTATCTCCGCAACCTTATCGACACGATCATGGTCAGTCACCGCAACAAGCTGAAAGCCTTCAGTGACAAGAAAGTCGATGAGTTGTTGCGCGGGCCAGCGTCCATCGCTATAGGTTGTATGCATATGTAGATCGACGGAGGCATCAGGCGTCAACGTAATTGATGCAGAATTAGAAGAGATAGGACGAGTCAAGATAAGCTCCTTTGGTATATCATAAAATACTATTTTATTACTTCCTTGCTATATTACCACACGCGAGAAGCACACATTTGGCGTATTTGATATCGTTTTAGTAGCTTATTCGTTTTATAATAGGAAGGAAAAAAAGAGCAAAGGGCAGTACTTTTTTTAAACTAATTTCAAAGATATCTACAC
>CAXUHF010000163.1:0-6298 GCA_964250765.1 uncultured Ktedonobacteraceae bacterium
TTGCCTGCTCCATAAATGATTTACTTGGTCCTAATAGGCTTGCCCCTGTCATGCTACTCCACTATAATAATCTGCGAACCATTTGTATTTTCTCTCTTATTTTTCGTTGTTATCCATTGTGTAGATTGATACAATACAGTCTTCATCAAATATTCTAAAGGATGGGATAGCGTATGTTAGCATGGCTTGCTGTTGCACTACCAATCATCGCAGATAACGTACTTGGTTACGGTCTTGACCAGAGTGGTGTAGGTGAGAAGATACGCGAGAAGTTTCGACCAGACCCTGTAAAAGAGGCATTTCAACATGCGCTTCAAAGTACATTTATGACTTTAGAGCAACGCTATCCTG
The DNA here is from genome assembly GCA_964250765.1 of uncultured Ktedonobacteraceae bacterium. Classification (GTDB taxonomy): domain Bacteria; phylum Chloroflexota; class Ktedonobacteria; order Ktedonobacterales; family Ktedonobacteraceae; genus JBBQVS01. Next base: position 352 of record CAXUHF010000163.1, read on the forward strand.
TATTAGCGCAAGAAGATATCTTTCGTGCCAGCTTTGAGGACCGACGTTGTGGACGTATCCTTTCTCAACTCCTACTTCGTCGAGGTACTCCTGATTCCGACGAACTTGCAGCACTATGGGCGAGCGTAAAGTATCCAAAAGAGTCGGAAGAGTATACAAAAAGTCTTAATACCTTTGGACCTCTTGCACAGGATTTCCTTACATCGCTAGACAATGCACTCGCAAACGAAACAGCACTGCAAGCTTTATATGACAGCAAAGACCTCACAAGCATAGATAAAAATGTAGAAAAAATACTGCACAAGTTAACCGATGAGAGGGATCTTGCGTGGATACGCCATGACTACCTGCACTGGCTTATGGAACGCAACATGTATCTTGACCTGCGTGGCATTCCACAAACGCAACGACAGGTACAGGTCAAATTGGAAGAGGTCTATATCGCGCTCAAAGCACAGCGCGACGAAGTGTTGAGTACATCGGAACGCTCTCTTTTAGAAAATGAGTTGCAAGAGTTAAAGCAACCTTCTTTGTTTTCACTTGAAGATATCGACGACCAGCGCGATCTCATCACGCACCGCTTCAATAAGCGAACTAGTAAACTTCTTATGCCCGAACGTATAAAAGGCGAGGTACGCGATCTTTCGGTGGTAGTGGCGCAACATGACCACTTGCTCATTCTTGGCGAGCCTGGTAGCGGCAAAACAACGTTGCTACGCTACCTTGCCCTCAAACATGCACAAGCCATTCAAAACGGCAAGAGCGAGGCTAGTAGCGAACTTGGCAAAGCGCGTTTCCCTATCCTGTTACGTATCGCCGACTATGCAGAACATGGGAAGGGCAAATCTATCAGCGACTTTCTTGCGGTCTATTGCTCGCTCTATGAGTGCCCTCATGCTAGTACTGGTTTAGCTGAAATGTTCGCAGTAGAACTTCAAAGTGGGAGTTGCCTGATTTTACTCGACGGCCTGGACGAGATTGTCAGTATCGACGACCGTATGCATGTGGTGCGTCAGATAGAGGACTTTGTGCGTCACCATTCTAAGACAGGTAATCGTTTTGTCATCACCAGCCGCATCGCGGGCTATCGCAACGCTCGCTTGAATGGAGACTATGCACACTATCAGGTACAGGAGATGGACGATACGCAAATCCGTTCTTTCCTCGACATGTGGTGTCCAGCCGTTGAGTATGCTCAGACGCCCGACCTTTCCGAAGAGGCACGCATGGTGACGGCAAAGCGCGAAATAAATGGCATCATGGATGCTGTTGAACATACTCCTGGTGTACGCCGTCTTGCGGCCAATCCGCTTCTGCTCTGCACCCTCGCACTCATTCATCGTACAGGCGCAATGCTACCTCAAAAGCGTATCGAACTCTACAAACTAGCCGCCGATGTCCTGACTCGCACATGGCGCGTTGCACAGGGCGTGCGCTCAACCGAACTGCTGGACGAAGGCGAAATTACAAAACTACTGCGTGAACTTGCCTACTGGATGCATGTTCATAAGCCCACAGGCATCGCTACCGAACGTGAAATTATCAAGGTGTGGGCCAGTGTCAAAGGCACAGACGAGGACGATCTCGCGGAAGAGCAAAAAGTCAAAGCGTTCCTGCATCAAGTCGAGCTACACACTGGCCTCTTCGTCGAACGTGCCCCCAAACGCTACGGCTTTATGCACCTCACCTTCGAGGAATACTACGCCGCCCGCTACCTCGTCGCTCGTAGCCGAACCCGTGTCCAACTCATTCGCAAACACCTCCATGAACCACGCTGGGAAGAACCCATTTTGCTAGCCCTAGGCTTCGTTGGCATGGACGCCCCCGAAGACACCGCCGAACTGATAGATGCCGCGATATTAGCACAGGGCGAACTTGCTGATGAATTGGGGTTTGTGCCGAGCAAGTATGAGGATTTGTTAGCAAGAGATTATTTGTTTGCATTACGGTGTCTGGGGGACCAGATGCCTATGAGCGAAAAAACAACCGATGCGCTAGTCGAACGCTTAAATGATGAACTGTTGTATGAAAGTGGGCTTGCGAAATATTCACACTATCGGCAAGCCTTAAATGAACATCTCGAATATTTAAGAGGAAGTAAAGTTGCTTCTCGGTTTATTACGCGCTTTCTTCCGATAATCGAAGATACTAGTCAGGAAGAGATTGTACGTATTCAAGGCATCAATAGCCTTTGTACTCTTGGTAAAAACAATTCCAACGTAGTGGAGGCTTTATTACATATACTTTCTCATAGTACTCTTGAGGATGTACGAGAGTCTATCGCCGATTGCTTAGAAAAAATTGGAACTGATACTTCCAAAGTCATAGTAGAACTGTTGAATGTGTTACGACTAGATCCCTCTGAGAAGGTGCGTGCCGGTGTTGTTAATAGTCTAGGGGAACTGGGGAAAGACAGACCTGAAGTTGTGGCAGAACTGCTAAATGTAATGAAACGAGATCCCTCTGGATGGGTGCGTTATACTGCAACATATAAACTAGGACGATTGGGGAAAGACAGGCCTGAAATTGTGGTAGAACTGCTGAATGTACTGAAACATCCTGTTTCAGAGAATACACGCTGGCCTATACCTGGTGGGTTAGCGAGGGGTAGAGTAGATTCATCTGAGGTTGTAATGGCACTACTAGAAGTGCTGCAAAACGATGCTTATGAACATGTACTACGCCTCAGTGTTGCTGAGAGTCTAGGACAACTTGGAGTAGATTCATCTGAGGTTGTGATGACACTACTAGAAGTGCTGCGACATGATAAATCTGATGACATGCGTGCTTCTGTTGCTAAAAGTTTAGGGCTACTTGGAGTAGGCTCTTCCGAAGTCATTGCAGAACTGTTAAATTCGCTGCAACACGATACTTTTGAAAACGTATGCTCTAGTGCTGCAGAAAGTTTAGGGCTACTTGGGGTAAACAACCCCGAAGTTATGACTGTGCTGATGGACGTTCTTAGGCATAATGACTCCGAGAGTATACGTTCTTCTATCGTCACAAGCCTTGTTCAACTTGAACCAGAGATATTTCATGCGAATGAAATTACTTTAGTGATATTTGAATTATTGAGAAGTACTAACTGGTGGACACGTAGTGACGCAGTACGTCTTATAGGGCGTTTAGGCAAAAGCGATGAACAAAATCTGCAAGCTTTATATCAAGGACTTTCGGACAATGAAAACATTGTTCGTTCAGCGTGTGTGCAAGGGCTAGTTGTGTTGGTAAGACGCTTTCCTGATGTGTATAACACTGTAGAGAAAATGTTTATACAAGCTATTGAGCAAGACGAGTTTGATAAACGAGACGAACTTGGACATTCCGCGCACGACTATGCCTACGAAGGGTTGTGGTCGCTTGTGGTTGGGGGCGAGATTGAAGATGAGGAAGAGTAGGCATGTAGTTCCCTCGCGTTTGGTTTTCCGATATGTTACACTTTAGAGACAAGACAGAGGAAAGATGAGGACAAGAGCGTGTTCAACGAATATCTCGATAAAGCCATGCACCATGCTGACTATGAGCAGATTGAGGACGGAACTTACTTTGGTCGCATTCCAATCTTTAAGGGCGTCTGGTCAAATAAACCAACTGAGCAGGAATGCCGTGAAGAATTACGTGATGTTCTTGAAGGTTGGGTTCTGCTCAATATCGCCGACCACACGCCTTTACCAGTTGTTGAAGGAATACGCTTGTAGAGGGGTATTGGTTGGCATATGGCGAAAACGTGGGATGATACAATGAAGCGGCTCGTTCGAGCGAATCCGCAGGATTTTGTGTCATGGTTACTCGATAGAGCACAATTTAAGGATATGTTGTCCGTCGAGTTAAAGAATCGTACTATCGAAAGTGATCTCCTATTGTTGGTTGACTTGGATAGCGAGGAGGTATTGTTGCACCTCGAATTTCAAAGTACCAATGACGAAGATATGCCATTGCGTCTCTTGGAGTATAATGTTCTTACTACTCGCCAGCATACGAGGCGTGTCTACTCATGTGTACTCTATTTACGTAAGGACGGCCTAGTTCCAGAGTCACCTCTTGTTTGGCGTATGCCAGATGGAAGCGAGATACTGCGCTTTCATTTTGAGGTGATTAAGCTTTGGGAAATGACTGCTGAGAGTTTGATAAAGACTCGTTTTGTTGGTCTATTTCCTCTGTTACCACTTACAAAAGATGGTAAACGACATGAAGTTGTGGATGAAATGGTAACGAGAATCGTCGAGGCAAAGCAGCCTGCTCTACTGAGATATGCCCAAATGTTTTCTTCACTCGTATTCAAAGATAGAGATGATAAGGCATGGCTTGAAAGGAGATTCGCGGTGTACAACGATATATTAGAAGAATCATGGGTCTACCAGGAGACAAAACTCGAAGGGAAGCTAGAAGCTTTCCGTGCAGCTATATTGGATGCTGTACAAGCACGTTTTCCAGCAATGCTAAGCATTACAAAGCAGCAAATTGATGTTATTAAGAAAGAGGAGATACTACAACGCCTTCTCCTTAAAATTGGCCTTTCACAAAACGCGGATGAAGCTTTAGAAGCATTGGTAGAAGCGAAAAAAGCTAGTAACTTATAAAAAAGGATGTACAAAGAAGGCTCATAGCCTTCTTTGTACATCATCCCTACATGTATAAAAAGGATGTATACTACGGCATCACCTTTGCCGTACCTGGAATGCCCTCCGTCGTCACCGTATGCGTATCGCCCGTCTCCTCTATGCGGTCAAGCGTGCTTTGGTTACGCAGCAGGTTAAAGCCATAGCCGACCTTTGCTAGCACGTCGAGAATACCGTAGAGCAGGACAGAGACAAACGTGCTTAAAAGGCCGAAGCCTTCGGGACCCAACGCCCACACGATAGGATAGCAGAACCAAAGCACAAGCAACGATATCGACATTGTGCGGAACTGCCGCGACACAACAGGGTCGCGCCGCCGAGCAATTGGCCCAATTTGTCCTACAATAATGTAGAGTATGACGAAAAACGCAACTGAACTGATACCAAACCACGCCCAACGATACTCGGAACGAAGAGAGGCAGCGACAAAGCCAGTCGCAATCATGTAGACATCCGATCCCATCAACCAGATAATCAACGCGCTTCGTCCTGGATAGCGCGGCAATCCTACTAGCGCGAGATCAAGTAATAGCAGGGGCGTTGTAATAGCCCAGTCGATGTAGCGTCCAAAGAGGAATACATGACCTCCTGGCTGAATAATTTCGCCAGAGCCACTCGCCATTGCAAAGTACAATGTGGCAGCCGTGAGCGCGATAAATGATGATGCATAATAAAAATGCTTGCTCTCCGTACTCGCGTTACGCTGCATAAATGTGAATGCTAGTGCCGCGATAATCATAATTGCCGATACAATCCAAAGCACCGTAACCGTGCCTGTGTCCATGATAATACCTCATGTTCTAGGTAATACATTTCCTGCTTCGTCCTTGAAATTCATTATTCATCCCTTAATAATTGGCACGCCGACAACGCTAAAAACGTGACGTAATAAACAGATGAATGCAGAAATACCATAAAAGTTCGTAAATGTTGAGTAACTTTTTGGAAGTGTCGTTCGTGGTTACAGGTATGAGTGACGTTTTGTTGTAAGCCACTCAAAGAAGAGTATAAACGCATATAACAAGAGGAGAATGTATCATGACACAAAGTAGCACAAATGTAAGCAATCACCAGTACGACCTTGTGAGCGTCCTATATCACGCACTCGAAGGTAGTCAGACCAATGCTAAGTATATTCAGGATGCCCAGCAAGCCGGAAATCAGGAACTTGTGCAGTTCTTCCAGCAGGTTCAGCAGGAAGATAACGCTCGCGTACAAAAGGCTATGCAATTGCTCAGTAAAATGGGTAGCTAGTTGTTAAGAAGGTCAAGTAGACACAAACAGGCCACTAATTAGAAAAAATTGGCGGTTTTTTTGTAATTTTCAGT
>CAXUHF010000163.1:6308-11175 GCA_964250765.1 uncultured Ktedonobacteraceae bacterium
TTTTGTTAATATGTTAATGTACAAACAAACCGCCCACTTTTCATAAATTGTGGCGTTTTTGGGTCTACTTGACCTTCTTAATCTGTGCATAAGTACTACACTACAGCTTGACGCATGGCTTCAATCAGGACCTTTGCCACCTCTGGACGCGAGAACTCGCGTGGCGGAATCTCGCCCGCTTGCAACATCTGTCGCACCTTGGTGCCGCTTAGAGTGACGTGTTGCTCGTTCCCATGTGGGCAGGTCTTGCTAGAGGCCATTGCGTCACAGGCTCGACAGAAAAAGGTATGGTCGAAAAACATAGGGAGAATACCTAGCTTCTCGGCATCAACCTCGGAAAAGATAGAGTGCGCATCATAGGTACCGTAGTAGTTGCCGACGCCTGCATGGTCGCGCCCAACAATGAAGTGTGAGCACCCATAATTCTTACGTATCAGCGCGTGGAAGATTGCTTCACGCGGTCCAGCATAGCGCATCGCGGCAGGCAATACACCAAGTACGACGCGATGTGCTGGATAGTAGTTCTCTAGCAATACCTCATAGCAGCGCATACGCACATCGGCTGGAATATCATCACCCTTTGTATCGCCAACCAATGGATGCAAGAAAAGGCCATCAACTGTCTCCATCGCACACTTCTGAATATATTCGTGAGCGCGATGCACAGGGTTGCGTGTCTGAAAACCAACAACACGTCCCCAGCCTCGCTCCGCAAACAGTGTACGTGACTGTGTAGGCGTGAGGCGATACTCAGGAAATAGCTGCGGCTGCAAAGCCACTACACGTACAGGACCCCCCAGTAGCACCGCACCCTGACTGTACACAACCTTGACTCCAGGATGTGCCTCGTCTTCTGTACGATACACCTGACGCGCTTCATGCCGCTTATCGTAGCCAAATTTATCTTTAAGAGTCATGACCGCTTGCAACATACCTTGTTCGTTCACAAGCGCAATCTCTGTGCCAGTCCGTAATGTATCTGCTTGCTGTTGAGTTACTGCAAGCGTAATTGGTACAGACCACGGTAGCCCATTGCTCAAGTGCATCGCATCAATAACGCCTATGTAGTCATTCTGATTCATAAAACCACTCAAAGGGCTGTACGCGCCAATTGCTAGCATTTCAAGATCGGCTAGCTGTCGTGAGCCAACCGTAATCCGTGGCAAGCTTTTGGCACGTGCTTGCAATTCAATGCGCTCCGCTTCGTCCGCCATGTTTATAGTCAGCGTTCCCCCATGTGGAAGGATTAAAGAGTCTGTCATTGTATGTGAATCTCTCGTTTCTCATGGAACGAAATCCCTGTACGGGTGTGCTGAAGCACACCCGTACAGGATTCATTATCTTTGAAATAGATGTCCCCAAACGATTAATCATTAGGAGCAACCATTATCTCGTCAGGTGTCAAATTCTCTTGCGGTTCGAGATAGCCCAGTTCTTCGAGTTTTGCGAGAATGCGTACAACACTCTCATTCACCGTCTCCTTGTCCGTCTCGATGACGAGTTCGGGCTGCTGTGGCTCCTCGTAGGGGTCGTCTACGCCAGTAAAGCCCTTGATTTTCCCTTCGTCGGCAAGCTTGTACAGGCCCTTTACGTCGCGCTGTCGGCACACGTCAATGGGGCATTTCAGGTATACCTCGACAAAGTTCCCAATCTCATTTCTTGCCCACGCGCGCGCTTCGGCATAGGGCGAGATAGCCGCAGAGATACAAGCAACGCCGTTGCGTGTGAGCAGGTTGCAGACAAAGGCGATACGCTTAATATTGGTATCGCGGTCCTCCCAACTGAAACCCAGCCCTTTGCTCAAATTCGTACGTACAACATCGCCATCAAGCACCTCCACGTTGCGTCCACGCGCTTTTAAGCTCTGCTCAATGGCAAGTGAAAGTGTGCTCTTGCCAGCACCAGAAAGCCCAGTAAACCAAAGAGTAAAACCTTTATGTGCCATATTCATCCTTTTGAATACTTGGTCAATATTCATTTATCTGGACCAGAGCATGCTCTGGTCCAGATAAATGAATATTGACCAAGTATTCTATTAAAATACCTTCCCCTGCATATCTGCTGGTATCGGTACATTAAGTTGCTTCAATATGGTCGGGGCCATATCCATCAGTTGCAGGCCCGTCAGTTCGCGTCCTTCCTTACCCTCTTGTATGGCAGGGTCATGTCGAATGACGATGCCAAATTGTGCATGATTGCAATCATCGGGTCCTGTGTCATTCTCGAACGAATACACGGAGTCATGTCCTATGGTGCCAATCGAACGCCAATAGAGGTCGCCGAAATAGACGATGAGGTCTGGTGCGACGCCATTCACCTCTTCATAAACCTCCTCCGGTTTATACACGGTTGTGCCAATGTTGACACCATTGGGGTCTGTTAACGCTTCAAACTTCGCCATGAGTTCGCGGCGTAGTGCCTCTACCTCGTCAGGTTTCACAATCCCTTTGGCTTCTCGTCCCTCGACATTCAGAAAGATACGCGCATAGTAGCCACCATCGCCCCACACCTTTGTCTTGCTCCAATCAATGTCGCACTTGTCGATGGCCGTCAACATCTCTGGACGCGATTTCAATGTAAGATAGCCCTCACGGATCAACCACTCATTGATACAGATACCGCCCTCCATCTTTTTTGCGCCATGATCGGACACTATAAAGACGGTGGTGTCATTATCTACCAAGTCCAGTATCTGCCCAATCTCGCTATCAATGTAACGGTAATAGTCGCGAATACTATTATTGTATTTAGGATTGACCTCATATTTGGGATGCGTCGGATCATGATATTTCCAGAGGCCATGATGGATACGGTCTGTTCCCATTTCAACAAACATGAAGAAGTCCCAATCTTTTTCAGCAATCCACTTCTTGACCAGCTTAAAACGTCGCTCGGTCATAGTGTAAATCTGACGCAGAAGGTAGTCTTTATCCTCGGTACGGAAATTTGGGACATCGACAAGGTATTCGCCAACCGTTGCTTCGATCTCCTTCATCGCGGAGACTGGATAGGTATAGGGACGGTCGGGATTTCTTGTCGAGGGAGAGAGAAAACATCCAACCTGTATGCCGTTCACAGGCTTAGGTGGGTAGGTCTGTGGTACACCAACCGTAATCACTCTTTTTCCAGCCCGTGAAAGAATATCCCATACACGGTCAGTCTTCACTGAGTTAGAATTTGCTAGCGTGTTTTTACCATAGGAATGGTCGCCGCGATTACGAAAACCATAGAAACCAAGCGTGCCAGGGTCTTTACTGCTCATCATCGAACTCCACGCGGGTACAGTGATAGCGGGAATGCAGCTTTCTAGCTTGCCCCATACTCCATCGTCCATCACGCGTTTGAAATTCGGCAATTCGTCGCGCCATTGCTCAAAGACCAGTTCTGGCGCGGCACAATCCAGTCCAATCACCAGAACCTTCTTGCGTTGACTCATCTATCGAAAACCTTTCGTCGTGTGCTTGTATTGATAAATCGGTCCCTACATTTGTTCATCACGAAAATTTATAACAGTCTATCACCTGTAGTATAACACCGATGACGTTAAATTCGTGTACCAAAAGCCTTTACGCTATTCGTTTTACTATCAAGCAAACAGCGTAACAGTGCTAAGGGGAATAGCAGTATGTTCTTCCTATGTTACATTGAGTAATTGTGTCTACACGAAGTGGATAGACGCATACAACGAAAGAGAAAAACAACAATGGCAAGCGGTAAAAAGGTACGCGTGGCAATCATTGGCGTTGGCAACTGTGCCAGTTCACTCGTACAGGGCGTCCAATATTACAAGGACGCTAAACAGGAAGATTTTGTGCCAGGGCTAATGCATGTTAACCTTGGTGGCTATCACATCAACGATATCGAGTTTTCGGCAGCCTTCGATATAGATGCAAACAAGGTTGGCAAAGACCTGAGCGAGGCAATCTATACTCAGCCGAACAACACCTATCGGTTTGCGGAGGTTCCAAACCTCAATACAAAGGTCTCCCGTGGCATGACACACGATGGACTTGGCAAGTACCTCTCACAGATTATCAAGAAGGCACCAGGAGAGACCGCCGACATTGTGCGTGTCTTGAAGGATACGGGAACAGATGTTGTCATTAACTACCTACCCGTTGGTTCAGAGACAGCGACCAAATGGTATGTTGAGCAGATTCTTCAAGCGGGCGTTGGCTTCGTAAACTGTATTCCTGTGTTCATCGCACGTGAAAACTACTGGCAACAACGCTTTATAGATGCTGGTCAACCCATGATTGGCGACGACATTAAGAGTCAGGTTGGTGCCACAATTGTACACCGTGTCCTGACACGCCTCTTCCGTGAACGTGGCGTCAAGCTAGAGCGCACCATGCAGTTAAATGTCGGTGGCAACACCGATTTTTACAATATGTTGGAGCGTGATCGTTTGGAATCGAAAAAGATTAGTAAGACGAACGCTGTCACAAGCCAACTTGACTATGATATCGGGAAGGAAAATGTGCACATCGGTCCTTCGGATTATGTCGAGTGGCTCTCTGACCGCAAATGGGCCTACATTCGTCTTGAGGGACGCACCTTTGGTGATGTGCCACTGAATGTCGAACTCAAGCTAGAGGTCTGGGACTCGCCCAACTCGGCTGGAGTCGTTATTGACGCGGTACGCTTGGTGAAAATTGCGCGTGATCGTGGGCTAAGTGGCACTCTGGAAGGCCCAAGTGCCTACTTGATGAAATCTCCACCTGTGCAATATGCTGATGACATCGCCCATGAAATGACCGAATCGTTCATTGACAATGACGCACCTGTCAGCATCAACGGTCACAAAGAAGTCGTAACAGAGCAAGCCTAATAGTGTGCAATGAAAGATGGCATAAAGCGGGACGTG